>JAUQQI010000025.1 GCA_030549955.1 Chloroflexota bacterium | reverse complement strand
CGGTTCAGCTAATCCTGCCGTCGCCGACGGTCATCGTCGCCGGCCAGATTCGGGACGCGACTCGGGCCGGGCGGCCGGTCCTGCTGGCGGGCCGGATGATGGGCGGCGGCCCGTGCCACTGGGCCGCCATGGACCACATCCGGGCCGGCCTGCCCGTCTACGCGACCCCGGCCGCGGCTCAGACTTTTGACGACGACCTGGCGGCCGTCGAGCGGATGGGTGTGCGCCTGGTGGACGAGGCAGAGGCCGACCGCCTTGAAGGCGTAATTCGGATTGAGCTCCGGGACTTTTATTACGAAGAGATCATGACCGCCCTGCGGCTCTTCGGGGTCGAGGCCGAGCCGGATGCGATTGCCGTGGCCGTCTTTGACCACGGCGCTGCCCCGCCCGGCTACAGCGACCGCCGCTTTAGGTTCGAGTACCTGGCCCGGCGGCTCCGGGAGACCGGCGGTCTGAGCGGATTCGCCTACCTTAAGCCCGGGATTCCGGAGTTTCTGACCCGGCTGCGGGCCGTGGCCGACTCGTTTGACGGCCCCCAGCCATTTCTGGTAATGGATACCGGACCGGCCGCCGTCCTCGGTGCCCTCGAGGATGAGCGGGTCAAATCGGGTCCGGAGCGGCTGGTCGTGAACATCGGCAATTTCCACACCCTGGCCTTTTACCTGCGGAATGGGGAGGTGCTCGGCCTTTTCGAGCACCACACCGGGCAGCTGGACCGGTCGAAACTCGAAGCTTATCTTCAAAAGCTCGCTGCTGGGACGGTCGCCAACGACGAGGTCTTTGCCGACATGGGCCACGGCGCCCTCGTCTTCGAGCCGCCCCGGCGCCAGGCCGAAGAGGTGCTGGTGGCCGTCACTGGCCCCCGGCGGGGGCTGTTGCGCGGGTCGCGGCTGGGGCCATATTTTGCGGTGCCCCACGGCGATATGATGCTGGCCGGGTGCTTCGGCCTGATCCGGGCCTTCGCCGACCACCACCTGCCGGTCCGGGAAGCCTGGGAGCGGATTCTCAGGTTGAGTGCGGTTAGCTGAGGGTCCGTGCGGCCGATTCTTAACCGCTATTCGGCGCTGTGGGCGGCCGGCCTCATCGCCGGCATCGGGGTCTTCGCGAACCTGGTCGCCGGGCCGAGTCCGGCCCGAATTCTCGTGCCGGTGGGTCTGCTCGTCCTGCTTGGGGGTTACTACCGGCGGATGCGGACCGGCCCCGGCCGGCTCAGCATGGCCGAAATTGAGGCCCGGCTTAAAAGCGGGCTGCCGACCCTGGTTGAAGTTTACTCCGACTACTGACTCGGATGCCTGACGGCGAAGCCCGTCGTCGACGGGCTCGAACGGGAGCTGACGGGCCGGGCCCAGGTTATCCGGGTGAACGTCGCTGAGGCCGCCGGCCGGGAGCTTTTTGCCCGCTGGAACCTTGAGGTGGTGCCGACCTTCCTGGTATTCGATAAGGCCGGGCGGGAGGTCTACCGGGCCGCTGGTTTTCCCGACCGGGAGCGGATTCGGTCCGCCCTCGGAATCTGATATGTTGCTGCAGGAGGAGATCGGATGCCGAAGCCGTTTCCCCACGACCCGCCCCAGGCCGATACTTTTGTCGGATGGCTTGGGGTTCGGTTCACGGACCGGGGTGAAGGTTTCGCCCGGTGCGAGCTGGACATTGAGCCCCGGTTTCTCAACCACCGGGGCGGGGTGGTGCATGGTGGGGTTATCTTTAGCCTGGTTGATACGGGCACGGCGGCGGCCGTCCACACCGTCATGGCGCCCGATGAGGTCTGCTCGACTATCGAACTCACAATTACTTACCTGCGGGCCGTCCGGTCGGGTCGGCTCGTCTGCGATTCCCGGGTTCTGCGTCGAGGCAATCGGGTTGTCTTCCTCGAGTCGGAGGTTTTCAACGACGGGGAGCTTGTAGCTAAGGGGCTCGGGACCTATTACGTGACCCGTGCGCCGGCCGTCGGCCCGGGAAAATAGTCAGGAGCTCCTTCAGGTCGTCGATTTCACGGTCCCAGCGCTGGCTCGAGCCGTAATCGGGGCTCTGGTTCGGAAGCCTCACCCGGACCGCCAGCATGCCCAAGGCCGCGGCCGCATCCAGCTCCCCGAACCCACCGTCGGCCACGAAGGCGCATTCGGCAGGTATAACCCCAAGCTGGGAACAGGCAAGCTGAAAAATAGCCGGGTCCGGCTTGAGCAGGCCGACCTCAAACGACAGGACCGCCGCATCAAAACAGCCCCTAAGCCCCAGGCGGTCGATGGGGCGGGCGGCCAGGGGGGAGACATTACTCACCAGGCCGAGCCGGTAGCCCCTTTGCCGGAGGCTTCGCAGCACTACCCTGGCCCCCGGGTAGAGCCGGACAGCCCGCTGGCGGGCCAGCTCTTCGAGCCGGGTCGCTTCGGCCACCGCCTCCGGGGATGCTTTCCGGCCCAGGTCGGCCAGGACCCGCCGGACCAGCCCCTCGGTCGAGCTGATTTGCCCAACCATGAAGGCGTCGATATGTTGGCGCCAGGCTTCAAAGTATGCTTCGGGGGCGAGCCCGAGGACCTGAGCCGCCCGGCGGCGCAGGGGGTCAGCCCTTTTAAGGTCCAGGCCGGCCAGGGTGTCATAGAAGTCGAAAAGAATCGTCCGAACGGTCCGGCCGACGCAGGTCATAAGGGCGGGATTTGGACGGGTCTCACAACGGGCAGGGCCTCAGTCGGCCCGGGTGGGTCGACGAAGCCCGTTCCCGTATTTAGAATTACAACGCGGTTGCCGGGCAACACCACACCGGCCTGGGCCAGCCGGTCGAGGGCGGCCGCGGCCGCCGCCCCTTCGGGGCAGAGGACGAGCCCCTCGGTGGAGGCGGTGAGCCGCATGGCGTCCCGGACCTCGCTGTCGGTGACGGCCACGGCCCAACCCCCGGTCTCGCGAATCGCCTGAAGGGCGAGAAATCCCGCGGGCGGGTCGGTCACCCGAAGCTCCCTGGCGACGGTCTCACCGTCGGCCCACGGCCGGCACTCATCGGCGCCCTCCTCGAAAGCCCGAACGACCGGGGCGCAGCCGGCGGCCTGAACGCCGATGAGCCGGGGCTTCCGGCCCGGAATCCAGCCCATAGTCTCCATCTCGTTGAGGGCCTTCCAGATGCCAGCAATGACCGCTCCGTTTCCCACCGGACAAACAATGGCGTCAGGCGGCCGCCAGTCGAGCTGCTCGTAAAGCTCGTAGCCGAGGGTTTTGACGCCCTCAAGCTGATACGGCTCCCGGAAGGCCGAGACGTCGAACGACTCCGATTCAGCCCCGGCCCGTTGGGCCTGGCTGGCCGCATTATCGGGGCTGCCGTCGACGAGGATAACCTTTGCCCCGGCCAGGCGGGCCTCGGCAGCCCGTCCTGGCGGGGCGTCGGCCGGCATGAAAACGGTGAGCGCGAGGCCGGCCCGGGCGCAGTAAGCTGCCCAGGCGGCCCCGGCATTTCCGGCGACCCCGATGACCAGCCGGCGGAGGCCCAGCTCCCGGGCCCTGGACACTCCCACCGCCGCCCCCCGGGCTTTAACCGTGCCGGCCGGGAGCCGGGCCTCATCCTTTACGAAAAGTTCGGCGAGACCCCACCGTTCCCGAAGCCGGTCAAGGCGGACCAGGGGCGTCCAGCCCTCGCCGAGGGTAACAACCCCGGCCGGGCCTTGAACCGGGAGAACCTCCCGGTAGCGCCAGAGGGAAGTGGGACGTCCGGCCACGTCCGATGGCCTGAAGACCCGGCCGGCGGCTTCAAGGTCGTAGCGGGCCAGGAGGGGGCCGTGGCAGTCGGGACAGAGGCCCGCCGGGCGGTCGGCCGGAAGTTCACGGCCGCAGCGGGCGCACTCGAGCCGGCTAAGACACGACCACAGGACGCCCATTAGCCCTCGCCCCGGCCCAGGCCGATGGCCAGGGCGATGTAGCCGGCCAGGCCGTCGACAAGTTCGGCCAGTCCGACCCGCTCTTCGGAGGTGTGGGCCAGGGTGTCGTCGCCGGGGGCGAACCCGAGGGCGACGGTGCCGACGCGGGCGAAGTGGCCGGCGTCGGTGGCAAACCGCCAGTATATCGGCCCGGCGCCGGCCGGGAAAAGGCTGTTGAGGAGGCTGAGGGCCCGGCGGGCGTAGAAGTTGTCGGCTGGGGTCTCGAAATCGGGCATCTCGTCGGGGAAACTTACGACCAGGCCGGCATAAGTTTGCTGCTTGACTTCGAGGAGGCTGACCGTTCCGGTCGCACCCGGCTCAAGGTTGCGCTCCAGGAGTTTCTGGAGTCGGGCAACGATGGCCTCCGCCGATTCGCCGGGGACGTTCCGCCAGTCGACGAAGAGGGTTGCCTCGCCGGGAATGACGTTCGTCCCGACCGTATCGGTTTTATAAAGGGTCGGGGCACACGATGAGGTGCCGAAAACCGGGTGGGAGGCCCGCTCGACATTCGGAAGACTCAAAATAAAGCGGGCCAGGGTAAAGTGGGGGTTTAAGGCCAGTTCCGGAGCCGAGGCGTGGGCCGAACGGCCGACGACCCGGACGGCCAGCTCAAGGCGACCCCGATGGCCGAGGGCGAGCCGGTTTCCCGATGGCTCGCCGAAAACCCCCACATCCGGCCGGAAGTTTGCGGCCAGGTGGCGGCTTCCGGCCCCACCAACCTCTTCCATGACGACGGCGGCAACGTAGAGGTCTCCGGGCGGCCTGATGCCCGCCCGCTTCAGCGCCCCGCCGGCGTAGACCTGGGCGGCCAGGGCTGCCTTGGTGTCACAGGCGCCCCGGCCCCAGAGGTAGCCGTCGGCGATAACCCCGCCGAAGGGCGGGTAGGGCCAGCGCTCCGGATTGCCGGGGTCCACGTGGTCCATGTGGGCGTTGAACATGACGGTCGGCCCCTCCCCGCCCCGGATAAGGCCCAGGACATTGCCAGCCTTATCCCGCCAGACCTCGTCGTAGCCGAGGGCTTTAAGCTCGGCCTCAACCAGGTCGGCTACCCGGCCCTCATCCCCGGAGGGGCTCGGAGTCTGGACCAGCCGGCGGCAGAAATCGCTGAGGGGCGCCTCCAGACCCCGGGCGAGGCCAATAACCTGTTCCCGGGAAGGGTTTGCGGTCATATTAGCCGTGCTCCCACTGTTTTGGGAAAGCCCCAAGCCATTATGGGGACGCGCCTTCGGGCCTGTCAAACCGGGTCATTCGACTGCAGGCACCCCAGGCGGGCTTCGACGCAGGCGCGGCCTGATGGCTGCCTGTGACGAAGGGAGCGGGAGGATTGTTAAAATCGCCGGTCTGCATTGATGCTGGCTTCGGCTTTCGGGGCGTGGCCGCTTGCGACGCCCACCAGGTTGCGGTGGCCGACGTCCGGGGCGCGGGGCTTTAGGCGGGTTGGCCGCAGCTTTCGGGGAGTCTTCCCGCAATATTTAGTGTGTCAGACCTGTTGGTGGAATAGGCATGCGCATTCCGCAGGTTGCAGCAGAGACCGGAGCGCGGTATAAGCTAATAGAACACTTCGAGGGCTGTTAACACTCCGTTAAGAGGGAGGGGGGGGCATGGGTCTGACACGACGAGGATTCCTTAGGCTTTTAGCCATGGGGGCTGTGGCGGGAACGTTGCCGGGCTGCACCCCGGCCGGGGTGCCGTCTGCTCCCGCTCAACCAGCTCGGGAGTTTTCGGGTCGGCTTGTCGTTTACTCGTCCATCTTTGCCGACGGGGCCGAAGCGCTCAAAAGGGGTTTTGAGCGCAGGTATCCAAAGGTCACCGTCGAGTTTGTCAACCCCGGTGGCACCGAAGTAATCCTCAAGCGGTTGGATGCCGAGCGGTCCAGGCCGCAGGCCGGTCTTATGCATTCGGGCTTCTCCCTCGAGTACCTGGAGGCTAAGAAGCTCGGCCTCATCGAACCGGTCGACCCCAAGCTCATTATGGACGACCTGCCCGAGAGCCTCGACCTCGGCGGGACAAAGGTTCCCCTTAAGGACAGGGACAATTACTTCTTCGTCTGGGGCATTCAGTTTGGGGGCATTGAGGTCAACACCGAGCGCCTCAGGACCCTCAATTTGCCCCGACCTGAAAGTATCCAGGACCTCACGAAGCCGGTCTACCGGGGCCATATCATCTTCATGAAGCCACAGAATTCCAGCACCGCTTTCACCAACGTTATTTACACCTACCACGTGCTGGGCAACGACGACGCCAGATTCAAGGAGTTCTGGGATAGACTCAACGCCAACATCGCCTTTTACACCGAGAAGTCCGCAACCCTCTACGCCCTGATTGCGAAAGGTGAGGCGGCCATCGGGATTGCTGGCTCCCGGGCGGTTTACCGGGACCAGCAGGAGGGCTACCCGGTCGATTTTATTTATCCGGCCGACGGGTCAGTCGTCCTGGACAACAGTATGGCCCTGGTTAAGGGGGCACCTAACCGCGAGCTGGCTATCGAATTCATGCGCTGGCATCTTGGCCGGGAGGGGCAGGAGGCCATCGCGCCGATTCTTTACACGCCGGTCCGGCCCGGCATAAGAATGCCCCGGCCAGAGGTGACCCTGGAGTTTGCCCTCAAGAATATCCCGAAAGTAGTTGTCCCGGACCCGGAAGTGGCCGAGCGCAAGCGGGACGGGATCCTGCGGATGTTCGATGCCTACACTCAAGGTCGCTCGCGCTGAGGCCGGCCCGAGGCCGGCCTTGAAGCCGGCGGTTCGCCTTGACCCCTTTGTCCTCATCTACGGGGTGGCAGCCGCCTACATCGGGGCCTTTCTTATCCTGCCCGTCGGCAGGATCCTGGTCGAGACCGCCCTGGCCCTAACCGGCAGCGACCGGCCGCTGGCCGAAGGTTTTACCGAATACCTGGCGAGAATCACCCTGAATTCGGTGCTGGTAGCGTCCCTGGCTGCCGTTGGGTCGGTGGCTATCGGAATCCCGGTGGCATTCTTCGTAACCAAGGTTCCGGTCCCGGGTCAGGGGCTTTTCCGGGTGATGCTTGCGCTTCCCCTGGTCACCCCGCCCTTTATTTCGGGCTTTGCGACCATCTTGCTCCTGGGTCGGACTGGGGTATTCACCCAGCTCCTTGGTCAGGTCGGGGTTCCTGAGATCAACATCTACGGGGCGCCCGGCCTGATCCTGACCCACATCCTCCACTTCACGCCCCTGGCCTTTCTCACGGTGGCAGCTGGCCTGCAGGTGGTGCCCCGGGCCATCGAGGAGGCGGCCGTCTCCCTGGGAGCCGGCATCGGGCGGGCCGTTTTCCGGGTTGTCCTGCCCTATGTCTGGCCCCACGTCCTGATGGCTGCGGCCCTGGTCTTCCTGGCCTCCTTTGGGGACGTCGGAGCACCCCTCTTGCTGGCCGGCAATTTCCGGGTCCTGCCCCTGGAAACTTACACGGCGTTTAACAGCTTCCAGGTCGACCCGAGAATCGCCCTGATCCTTGCCTCCTGGAGCATCCTGCTGGCCTTCCTGGTCCTGCTGGTCGTCAGGCAGCTCATGGCCCGGACTGGCATTGCCCACACCTTCACAACCCAGCCCTTTGTTTACCGGGACCGTACCCTCCGGTGGGTCGGTTTCGGATTCTGCTCGATGGTTACTTTAATATTGCTACTGCCTTATGTGGTCATCATCATTTCGTCATTCGGAACAGTGTGGACAACCGGGATTTTACCGGCGGGATTTACGCTGCGCAATTACCAGTTTATTTTGAACAACCTGCAAGATATTAAAAATTCCCTTATCTTAAGCGCCATTGCGACGCCTGTCTGCGTCTGGCTGGCCCTCAGTCTGGGGAAGCTTTTCCGTGACTATGGGGCAAAGGTCACCTGGCTTGATTACGTTGTCCTTTTACCGTTTGTGATACCGGGCGTGGTTATCGGCATCGGCCTCGTAAAAACCTATCCCGGGTTCCAGCCTTTTGGTATTCCGGCCCTACTGCCGATTGCCTATTCGATTCGCCGCTTACCCTATGCCGTTCGCGTCGTAATCGCCGGTTACAGCCGGCTCGACCGGGCCCTTGAAGAGGCGTCGGCGGCGCTGGGGGCTTCCGGTTGGCGGACCTTCTGGCGAGTGACCTGGCCACAGCTTCTGCCCGCCGCGGTCGCCGCCAGCGTGGTCGCCTTCATCCGGATAATTACCGAGCTGGGCAGCACCCTGATCATCCTGCCGCCGGGCTGGCGGACGGCAACCGTAGCGGTCTTTTATTACGTGGCTGAGGGTTTCATCGGTCGGGCCTCGGCGATTGCGGTGGTGCTTGTTGTGGTGGTCGTCCTTGCCTCAGCCCTGGCCAACGTTGATTATTCCCGGATAGCCCGGAGGCTTCGGGCCAAACGATGACGGCGGTTATCCTGGAGGGTTTGAGCAAGCGGTTTGGTAGTACCGTTGCCGTCAATGACCTGAACCTGACAGTTGCCGACGGCGAGTTTTTTACCCTGCTTGGGCCTTCCGGGTGCGGGAAAACTACAACCCTTCGGCTTATCGCGGGCTTCGAGACACCGACGGCCGGCCTCATCCGGTTCGGTGACCGGGTGGTGAATGAGCTTCCGCCCCAGCGGCGCAATGTGGGGATGGTCTTGCAGAATTATGCCGTCTTTCCGACGATGACCGTCTTTGAAAACGTAGCTTACGGCCTGGAAATTCGGGGCATCCGGGGTAAGGAGCTTAGCCGGCGGGTCTTGAGCGTCCTGGAACTGGTGGGCTTGTCCGGGCTGGAGAACCGCCGGCCGGAGCAGCTTTCAGGTGGCCAGCTCCAGCGGGTCGCGCTGGCCCGGGCCCTGGTCATTGAGCCGGAGATCCTGCTCCTGGATGAGCCCCTCTCGAATCTGGATGTGCAGTTGCGGGTCTCGATACGCAAGGAGATTCGCCGGATTCAACAGGCCCTGAGAATCACGACGGTCTACGTTACTCATGACCAGGAGGAGGCCCTGGCCCTTTCGGACCGGATTGCAGTTCTGAATGCCGGCCGGCTCGAGCAGGTGGCGACCCCTTTCGAACTCTACCGGGCGCCGGCGACCAAGTTCGTAGCCCGCTTTATTGGCCGGACAACCGTCCTTGCCGGCGAGGTCTGCGATGCTGGCCCTGATGACCTGGTCGCGATCAGGGTTGACGGCGGGCTAACCCTTCGGGCGGCTCGGCTCCGGCCGGTTGCGCCCGGGGAACGGGTGTGGGTGTCAATTCGGCCTGAGGCCCTGAATCCGGTTGCCGACCCGGCCGCCGCGAACAATGTGGTCTCGGGTGAGGTCAGGTATCTCGAGTTTCTCGGGCCAGTCGTACGGGGCGAGCTCAAGGCCGAGGGCGTTGCTGAGCCGCTCCTGTTTGAACTGGGGCGACCTGGTCCGGACTGGCCGGCCCTACGGGGTCGA
The DNA here is from genome assembly GCA_030549955.1 of Chloroflexota bacterium. Lineage (GTDB taxonomy): Bacteria > Chloroflexota > Dehalococcoidia > JAUQQI01 > JAUQQI01 > JAUQQI01. Next base: position 2,597 of record JAUQQI010000025.1, on the reverse strand, counting down.
GTCTTACACTTCGAAGTTGACCCGGCTCTGGTAAGCTACGGGCTGGAGCGGCCCTGACCGGGTCAAAGACCGGCGCGAGTGTATGGGAGTCGAACCCACCCGGGACGGCGCCGACCGCCCCGCACCGGTTTTGAAGACCGGGAGGCCCACCGGGGCCCATCCACTCGCAACAACCCCGTTTTAGATTATAAAGTTCGTCAGCCTTCCCTACGGAATCAACAGAACCTTCCCCGTAGTCTGACGCCCGGCCAGCCGCCGGTGGGCTTCGGCCGCCTCCGCCAGCGGAAATTCCGCCCCAATGTGGACCTTAAGCTCCCCGGAAGCTACCCACCCGAGAATGTCATTGCACCGCCACAGATACTCTTCCCGCGTCAAGGTGTAGTGGGCCGACGTTGGCCGGGTCAGAAAGAGCGAACCTTTTACGTTGAGAATCTGCGGGTCAATCGGACCAACCGGTCCGCTCGACTGGCCGTAAAGCACCATATAGCCCCGGGGCGCCAGGCAGTTGAGCCCCTTATCAAATGTGGCCTGCCCCACCGAGTCGTAGACGACCTGGAGCCCCCGGCCGTCCGTTAGCCGCCTGACCTCGGCTTCGAAGTCCTGCTCAGTGTAAAGAATAATCTCATCCGCGCCAACCGACCTGGCAAGCTCGGCCTTCTCCCGGGTCGAGACTGTGCCGATGACCCGGGCGCCGCGTCGCTTGGCAATCTGCACGAGCAGGAGGCCGACCCCGCCGGCCGCGGCGTGGACCAGGCAGGTGTCCCCTGGCTTGAGGGGGTAGGTCGAATGGGTCAGGTAGTGGGCGGTGACCCCCTGGAGCATGACGGCCGCCGCAAGCTTGAAGTCGATGTTTTCGGGGAGTTTCACGAGCCGGCCGACGGGAACGACTGCATACTCGGCATAAGAACCCGTAACCCCAAAGTAGGCGACCCGGTCGCCGGGGGCGAATTCGGCGACGCCGGGGCCGACTGCTTCGACCACCCCGGCTCCTTCCTGGCCGGGGATGAAGGGCAGGGGCGGCCGGTAGATGCCCTGGCCCATCCGCATGTAAATATCGACAAAGTTGACCCCGATAGCGTGGAGCCGAACCAGAGCCTGTCCCTCACCCGGCTGAGGCGTCGGAACCTCTTCGTAGCGCAGCGCTTCAGGGCCGCCGTATTCGTGAATGCGGACTGCTTTCAACCTTGCCCTCCCGAAACAGTTTCGTCGTTATTTTAATCCAAAACCCGGCCTGAAGCCGGCGAACCACCCGGTTATCAGGCCAGAGTCGTCCCCCGGCGACGGGAGGGATTATGAAAAAGGGCGGGGATAAGGGCACCCTTCCTGTTGTTTCGGGCCGCCCGAATCTGCTATTTTCCCAATGGGGCTTTGACAAGCGGGACATGGCCAGGGGCTTGAAGCTCAGACCGATCCCGGCCGAGTTCTGGGCTGAGACCGTCGACGCACTACAGACCGGCCGGATCACTGTGACCCAGCCTAACCCACGGGGCTCGAATTACACCTTTTTCGTCCGGATAAGCCTGGATTCAAGGCCCCCAATCCTGGCAGTTTACAAGCCCCGGGCCGGTGAGGTTCCCCTCTGGGATTTCCCCGACGGCACCCTCTACCGCCGGGAGTACGCCGCCTACCTGGTCTCCCAGGCCCTCAACTGGCGGTTTATACCCCCAACCGTTATCCGGGACGGACCCCACGGCATCGGCATCGTCCAGCTCTTCATCCAGCCGGCGGGCACCTATTTAAACCTCCGGGGCGACCCCCGTTACCTGCCCCACCTTGAGCGGCTCGCCCTCTTCGACCTGATAACCAATAATGCTGACCGTAAGGCCCACCACTGCCTCTGCGACGCTGAGGGCCGCCTCTGGAGCATCGACCACGGCCTGACGTTCAACGTTGTCTTCAAGCTCAGGACGGTCCTCTGGGAGTTCGTCGACCGGCCGATCTCTCCCCGACTCCTCCGGGAGGTCTCGGTCCTCTTGCCCCAACACCCGGTCGGCGCCCGGCTCGCCGAGGACCTCCGGCAACTGCTGGACCCGACTGAGGTGGAGGTCTTCCACCGCCGCATCCGCCAGGTCCTCAAAACCGGCCGCTTTCCCCGCCTGGACCCCTACCGCAACGTGCCCTTCGGCTGGTGGTAGCCGGACCTGATGGCTGGACAGACCTGGCAGACCGGGTCGTAGGCCCCGCCGGCTGGAGGCAGGGGGTATCCCAGGGCCCTTAAGCCCCGAACCAGGGCACAGAGGGGCAGGCCAACAACCCCGAAATAGCAGCCGTCAAAGTCGGCTGCGGGCCGGAACTCCGGGTCCTGAATCGCATAACCGCCGGCCTTGTCAAAGGGCTCGCCCCGCCGGATGTAGTCTTCGACTTCCCGATCCGTGTAGTCTCGCATCCAGACCCGGCTTTCGACTGCCTCACAGTACTGGACGCCCGGCCCGGCCAGGACAACCGCCGTAATGACCTGGTGGACCCTGCCCCGGAGCCGGCGAAGCATCTGCCGGGCCCCCTCCGGTGTGGCGGGCTTGCCGAGAATCTCCGGCCCGTAGGCCACCACCGTGTCAGCCGCCAGCACCGGCCCGGACCGGAGGCCGATGGCCTCCGCT
>JAUQQI010000095.1:8789-11887 GCA_030549955.1 Chloroflexota bacterium | reverse complement strand
GGCCCCGGACATCCTGGCCGACTGGTGGCGGGATCTGCTCGTTGTCAGGGCCGGGGCTCCCGAGCTGATAACCAGCATCGACCGGGAAGCGGAGATTCGGCGGCTGGCCGAAGGCCTGGAATTCGATGAGATTGTCCGGGCCCTTGGCCAGGTCCGACAGGCCCGCCGCCTGCTGGAACAGAACGTCCACCCACGCCTCACCTTTGACAACCTCGCCCTGGGCCTGCCGGTTTCGGCCGGAAGATGACCGGGCCGCGGGTGGCTGGTATCCGATTGGAAAGGTCGGGGCGGGTCTATTTTGTCAGTGTCTCCGACGTTGGGCTCGCCGTCGGGGACCAGGTTGCGGTCGAGGTTGGGGGCCGGGTCGGGTTCGGGCGGGTAGTAATTGCGCCGGGCCAGGTTCTTATGTGCGAGGTTGGGGAGCCGCAGGGTAAGGTTATAAGGTCGTGAAAGGCTATTTCGGGCTCGTTTTGCACTCGCACCTCCCGTACGTCCGGCGGGGCGGCCGCTGGCCCCACGGGGAGGAGATGCTCCACGAGGCGATTCTGGACACCTACCTGCCCCTGCTGGCGACCCTGGAGGACCTGGCCGCCGAAGGGATAAAGTTCGGGGTAACCATCGCGCTCACCACGATACTGGCCGAACAGCTGGCCGACCCCGATGTCCTGGCCGGGTTCGAAGTCTACCTGGACGAGCGGGTCAGCCTGGCGGAGCTGGATGTCCGCCGGTTTGACCAGGCCGGCGACCGGGTCATGGCCGGTCTCGCCCGGTTCTGGCACGACCGGTTCGCTCAGCAGCGGGCCCGCTTTGATGGTCACGGCCGCCAGCTCATCCCAAGGTTCCGGGCTCTGGCCGAGGCCGGGTACGTCGAGCTTATCGGCGGCCCGGCAACCCACCCCTACCTGCCGCTTCTGGAGCGGGACTCGAGCATCTACGGCCAGCTCCGGACCGGCCTGGAGGCCCACGGCCGGCATTTCGGCCGGCGGCCGGCCGGGGTGTGGCTCCCGGAGTGCGGCTACCGGCCGGCCTTTATTCAGCCCGGGACAGGTCTCCGGAAGCCGGGCCTCGAGAATTTTCTTGAAGCCCAGGGGGTCCGATTTTTCTTCACTGACACCCGCCCTATTGAGGGTGGCGAGCTGGTCGGGAAGGTCGCCGGGGAGGTCATCGGCCCTTACGGGGTCCCCGAACGCCGGCGGGTCGCTCCGGAACGGCCGGTCGAAAGGCGGGGTACGACCTTCCGGCCGTACTACGTGGCGGATTCCGACGTGGTCGTTTTCGGCCGGGAAGAAAAGACCGGCCTCCAGGTCTGGTCGGCGACCCAGGGCTACCCGGGCGATTTTTACTACCGGGAGTTCCACCGGCGAGACCCGGCGAGCGGCCTGCGCTACTGGCGGGTGACCGACGCCAGCGGAGACCTGGGCCGGAAGCAACCCTACGAGCCGGACCGGGCCCGGGAGCGGGTTGAGGCCCACGCCGACCACTTCGTGACTATCCTGGAGGGGCGACTCGGAAGTTATTTCCGGGAGGCCGGACGGCCAGGTATCGTGGTTGCTGCTTACGATACCGAGCTGTTCGGCCACTGGTGGTTTGAAGGCTGCGACTGGCTCGCTGGGGTCCTGCGGCGGCTCAGCCGGCACCCCTGGGTCGAAGCGGTCCGGGTGAGCGACTACCTGGAAGCCCACCCGCCGGATGCGGCGATAAATCTGCCGGAAAGCTCCTGGGGTGAGGGCGGCGGCCACTACACCTGGAACAACGACACCAATCGGTGGATGTGGCCCCACATCCATGCGGTTGAGCGGATGATGGAACGTCTGGCGGCCCTTGGGGCCGACCTGGAGGGAAGCCTGGGGGATTTTCTGCGGCAGGCCGCCCGCGAACTGGTCCTCCTGCAGGCCAGCGACTGGCCGTTTCTGGTCTCGACCGGGCAGGCCCCTGATTATGCCACCCGCCGGTTTCAGGAGCATCTGGCCCGTTTTCACCGGCTGGCGGCCGTTGTGCTGCGGGGCTTTGCCGACCCGGCCGACCGCCAGTTTTTAAAGGTTGTTGCCGAGCAGGACAACCCGTTCGGATTTATCGACTTCCGGTGGTTCGCGGAGCGTGAGGGCCAGGTCACCTGACCTCGATACGGTCCGGGGCTACGTGCAGGTGGCGGCGGCCGCCGCGACCTGGGGTTCGGTCGGGATTTTTGTCCGGTTCATCGAGTTACCGCCGCCGGCCATCGCCTTTTTCCGGGTCGGGTTTGCTGCCCTGGTTCTGGGGGTTTACTTCCTGGTTACCGGCCGGAGGGAGCTTTTTAGGTTTGGCCGGCACGGGCCCCTGCTGGCCCTGATGGGCATCTTCCTGGCGATGGACTGGCTTTTGTTTTTCTACGCCTTCCGGCTAACGACCATTGCCAGCGCCGTCCTGGCGGCCTACACCGCCCCGGTCTTTGTTGCGGTCCTGGCCCCGTTTCTCATCGGGGAGCGGCTTGAGCCGAGCACCCCGGTCGCCCTCGTTCTTGCGTTCAGCGGGGTGGCCCTGGTGGCCCTGGGGGGCGCAGCCGGGGGCGGGACCCCGAACCTGGTCGGAGTTCTCTGCGGGCTGGGGACGGGCGTCTTCTACGCCCTGCGGACGGTTGCTTCGAAGGCGATTGCCGGTCGACTGCCTGTTGAGACGGTGACCTTTTATAACTGCATCGTCGCCGCCGTAATTCTGTCGCCCGCCCTCGGCCAGACCCAGGGGATGCCTTCGGCCCTGACGTGGGGTTTGCTCTTCACCCTCGGGGCGGTGCACACCGCCCTGGGGATCGGCCTTTACTACGGGGGGGTTGCCCGGGTGAAAGCCCAGTCGGCGGCAATTCTAACCTATATTGAGCCGCTGGTTGCCGTGGTGCTGGCAGCCGTTATATTTAAAGAGATCCCGGGCTGGACGACCTACCTTGGCGGTGCCCTGATTTTAATCGGGGGTGCGGTGACGGTTTTCGGGACGGGCTGGGCCGAGCGCCTTGTCTACCGGGCCTTTGGTCTTAAGGACGCTTCCCACCGGCCCTGAGGGGGAGGGTGCCCCCAGGGGGATTCGAACCCCCGATCTCCACCTTGAAAGGGTGGCGTCCTGGGCCG
>JAUQQI010000095.1:0-8779 GCA_030549955.1 Chloroflexota bacterium | reverse complement strand
CTAGACGATGGGGGCATCAGGCGGCGACCGGGGCCGCCCGAACAGATTTTACCACAACCCCGGACCGTCCAGCCCGAACACAGACGTTACCCGTGGGAGGTCCGCTGTGATAACGGGTCTTGATAACATCGGCATCGCCGTTACGGACGTCGAACGGAGCCTTGCTTTCTACCGGGCCCTCGGGTTCGTTCCCGAATACCAGGACGCCGAATCCGCACTGGTCCGGGCCGGGTCAGTGGCCCTCTACCTGTTCAAAACCTCCAATCCGGCCCCGGTTCTTAGGTCCTTCGACCTGACCGGAAACCCGGTTGGCCTCGACCACCTGAGCTTTAACGTGCCGAATGTCGACGCTGCCTGCGAACAGCTCCGGGCGGCGGGCATTGCCATTGAGCGGGAACCCCAGAACTACGAGTGGGGGGCCCGGGCGGCCTGTCTGCGGGATCCCGACGGCACCTGCATCTGGCTCCTCCAGCGTTGAAGCTGGCCCCGACTACCCCGATACGCCTGGCTGAGCCGGAACTGGCCGGCCGAACAACCCTGGCCGAAGCCCGCGGCCGAACAGGGTTCCCCATCCGGGTGCCGACTTACGCCGAAGGCCTGGGCGAGCCAGACGAGGTCTATCTCCAGGAGCTGTTTGCGCGGGCCCGGCCGGGCATCGTTGCGCCGGGCCCGGGCAACCTCCTCTTCCGGCTTTACGAGGCCCGGACCACCGGCCTCTTTAGCAAAGGCCCGCTGGGCGGGGGACGGTTGTCCGGGAAGTGGCCGCCGACGGCAACCGGGGTTGCCGGCTTGAAAGCCTAAACCACCCGGTCCGGTTCCGGGACCCGGCCGGTCGGGAGGGGGTGAAATAGCCCGGCTCATGACCGGAAACGTGCCGGCCTGGGAGCGAGGAGGCCATTAAAATCGCCCCTTGATTGAAGGAGGCGCCATGATGCGATTGGTCCGCTCCGGCCTGCTGTTTGGGGTCCTGCTCTGGCTTTTGTTGCCCGGAGCCGCCCTGGCCGGGGGCTGGGCGGTGATAACCCTGGAGGCCATGCCGGCCGGAATTGCGCCCGAGCGGGAGTCTGTCGTTGGGTTCTGGGTGGGCCAGCATGGGACGAGGCCGGTCGGCGGCCTTCAACCGGTCCTGGAATTTGTCCATCAGGAGACGGGCCGACGGCTGACATTTAACGCCGTGGCTGGTGACCGGGAAGGCTACTACCGGGCGGTGGTCCGGTTGCCCGTGGTCAGGACCTGGTCGATTTGGAGCAGCTTTGGTGAGGCGCCGATGCCGCCCGTGACTGTCCGGGCCGCCGCTCCGGCAAGCCCGGCTACGGTTTCACAGCCAGCCGGTTTTACGGACCGGACAATGCTTGCTGGACTCCTGAGTCTCGGGGCCCTGGTTTCCTTCGGGGCTGCGGATTGGTCGGTCTTCGCTGAACGCAAGGCGTCCCGCAGGCGGGCAGTGTGAAGGCCCGACGGATTACAGGGGACGGACTCCTCAGCCTCGGAATGCTCCTGCTGGCCCTCGTAACTGGCGTTTACCTTGGCAACAGCCCTGATTGGTTCGCCCCGGACCGTGGGCCGCCCTTGGTGACGCGCGATGCTTATCAAACAGGTCGTGCCCTGTTTATCGCGAAACGATGCGTCACCTATCATCGGCACGCCCAGGTGGCTTATTCGGGGGTGCAGCTTAACATCGGCCCGGACCTGGCCGGTGCGGGACGGCCGGGGTCGCCGGTCCCGTCAAGTCCCGACTACTTGCGGGCCTGGCTCAAAGACCCGCCGGCCATCCGGCCCGGCACCCAGATGCCGAACCTGGGCCTTACTGACGTGGAGACTGAATACCTGTTGGCCTTTCTGCTGAATTCGGCGTAGCTGTGCGGCATCTCGGGCTGTTGCTCGGATGCGCCCTGCCGATTCGGGCGGTTGGGTGTGCTCCGGCAGCATCGCCGGCCGGCTGGTCTGGGCCTCCGCCGCCAGTCGTCCCGTAGGCCCCCGGCTCTTCCGAGTGTCCGGTCACCGGGCCGCCCGACCCGCCCTTCGTTCCGCCCCTGCCCCGGCCGCCAACGCCGCCGGACCACCCCGAAGAGTTCCGATTCGGGCATAGCGACCTCCGAACTGCCCTGCCCATAAGCGGGGCCTGGTCTCAGCTTATGTTTGGGAAAAGTTCTGGTGGTGAAGCGCCGAATTTCCCGATGGGCAGGACGAGGCCGTTCCGGACCCGGTGGTCCGGGCCTGAATTCCGGTCGGACCCGGAGCGAACCGGCCACCACCCGAGCTTTCACTGGCCCATGCTGGTGGGGGTGGAGCTCCCGTTGCCCGGATGCTGGGGGTACACCGCCCGCGACCGGGTTCACGAGCTCAAGTTCATTCTCCGGGTGCCTTGGAAGGGGCCGGGTCGTCCCTACCGCCCGGCTGCCCAATGAGGCCGAGGGCGCCAAATTCCAAAGTCAGGGCCGGCCAGTCCGATAGTAATGGTCGACCTTGCAAACCTGCTGAAAGCCAAGACGGCGATAGACCGGGAAGCCCATCTCGGACGATTGCAGGATGCCGATCCGGTAGCCCATTTGCCGCGCCTCAAGTAAAGCCGCGAGAGACATCGCCCCGCCGAGGCCGCGCCCGCGCGCTTGGGGGAGTGTGGCCACAAACTGCAGGCCGGCTACTCCGGCGCTCAGGAACAGGTTGGACGTGGCCACCGGCTTGTCCTCCAGATAACCCAGGTAGTGCCGCACGGGAAGCTCCGGTCCAAGGCAAGTCATCATTTCCAGGAGGGGTTTCTCCCAATCTGGTGGCATCTCATAGCCAACAATGAACGTGCGCACCCATGCTTGCAAAGCTCTTTCGTCGGTAACGGTGATAATGCGGAGACCCTGTGGGGTTCCGCCGGTTTCGTTCAGCGCACGCAAATCGGCGGCCATGCTGGGCGGGCCGTCGGAGAAGTGAAACCCGTGCGTCCGGAGCAGGTTGTCCCAGTCCTGTCGCGCCACGGTTGGCGCCAGCCACCACGTAAGGTTGGTAACTGAGCGTGCCCGGAACCAGGAAATCGCTTCCCGCACGGTTTCCTGGTCGCCATGGGCAGCCGGGCGCCAAGCCAGGACCCCATTGAACCAGGGGATAAGGAACTGATGTGTGCCAGCGGGTCAGCCCCGACTTCTCAAAAGGCTCTGTTTGCGTCGCACGGCCGAGGTAGCCGAGGAAGTCGTGCAAGTTGGTCTTGATGGCCCGGGCGAGCGCAGCCTCTGAAAAATCACTAGGCATAAACCCAGCCATTTCGGTCGCCTTGAGTTTTCGTTGCGGCCCAGCGTGAATTCGCGGATGAAACCCTTCATTGCCCTGACAGGAAGATGACGACCAGACCCCAGGCCATCAGGCCGAGTCCGGCCGCCCGCCCGAGCCAGTGTCCGGCCGGCAGGATCTTCTCGGCAAGGATGAGGAGTGCCACGGCGGCCATGGCCCCCAGATTCATGAGGCCGAGGGGGAACAGGATGACAAAAAGCAGCCAGCAGCAGCCCAGGCAGTAGCGGCCATGTTCGAGGCCCATCCGGAAGGCGCCGGCGTAGCCATCTCGCCAGGATCCCAGGATGAATGCCAGCGGTGTCCGGCATTTCGACAGACACGTGTGTTTCAGGGGTAAAAGCTGGTATAGCCCCGCCGCGAGTAGCAGGGCGCCGGTGACGCCGGCGCCCATTAGCATGACCCCGACGGCTTCGAGACCGGCGTTAACCCCAAGGGCTACCGCCCCGAAACCGGTCCAGACCGTCAGGTAGCCGGCGACGAACACCCAGGTTGGGACGAAGAACTGCCCCTGCTGGTGTCTTGACGCCTGAATCTTGCTGAAGGTCAGGACCATGGGCGCCGCCGACGGGAACATCATCGCGACCATCATTGTCACCCAGGTGCCCAGGAACAGACCGGGGCTGAGCGGCGTTGCTTCCATCCCGGCCGACTGCCAAGCCATAAGGGCCCAGCTGGCCGCGGCCAGCAAAAGGAGCAGGAGCAGTATCGCGTTTTGGACGCGGCGGTACTGGGTGCCCGGGTTCATGGGCCGGCCCACCGGAAGGGGGCGTAGTCGGCACACTTGCCGGTGTTATCCCACTGCATACCGTGGTCGGTGTAGCGACTCACAACGCCGTAGGCCTGGACAACCTCTGAAAAGAGAGGGTGGGCGTTGTGCTTGACAACTTCCGCCTCAGGGTCGGGGAGCCCGGGAACGGCCTGAACAACAGACTCCAGAATGCCGCCGATCCGGGCGCTGCGCTTTTTGCCCTCGCTTCGGTACTCGATGGGTACAATTCTGGCGCCGAGATTGGAGCCGACCAGCGGACCAAGGGCGGCCGCCGGACCGCCGGCCGCGCCTGAAAAGATGGCGCCCAGGGCTTCCTGCTGTTCGGCCGAGGCCCGGGCGTCGAGGTAGGCCGCCACAGCCCAGTTGCCCTCCACCATCGGGCCGGGGGCGTGGATGGCCAGCATGGCGTTGAGGCCGGCGAGGTCCACCTCGCCGTAGCGGCCCCGGTCAATGTGAAAGACCAGGTAGACGTTGCAGAAGCCCTGGTCCGGTCGGGCCTGCATCGGGCCCTGGGGTGAGACCTCGCAGGGGCAGACGACGTTGCAGTTGCAATTCTCGAAGTACTCGCCGGAGATTTCCCAGCGGTGAGCGACCGAAGTCATAACGCCTCCTCACAGGAAAATTAAGAATATAATACCAGGTGGCGGTAAAGGGTTGCTGGCGGCGCCGTTGGGAAATTGTTGAGATTTACTGCCGGTCCGAAGGAACGCGGCTCTCCCCGAGGGTTACTGGCCGGGTGGCGCGCCGCCGCGTCGGCCGAGCTGGCCGGCGGAAGGCCGATATCCGGATCGGGGTATAATCGATGTTGATGAGCGCCTCAGTTCCGCCACGCCGGGTGGTGGTCCTCGGCTCAACCGGTTCCATCGGCCGCCAGACCCTCGCCGTCATCGCCGCCTTCGCCCCGCACTGGCAGGTCGTCGGCCTCGCCGCCGGCAGAAACATCAGCCTCCTGGCCGAGCAGGCCGAACGGTTCCGGCCTGAAGTCATCTGGTTTGAGGGGGCTGAGTCGACCCCTTGGGCTGGGCCTGGGTCGGTGGAGCCCCCGGAAGAGATGGTCACCCGGCCCGAGGTGGACACCGTTGTCGTCGCGACCAGCGGCCGGGCCGGCCTGGTCCCGACCCTGCGGGCGCTGGAGGCCGGCAAGATTGTCGCCCTCGCAACCAAAGAGGTCCTGGTTATCGCCGGCAGCCTGGTTGTCCGGGCGGCCAGGGCCGGGGGAGGCGAGGTCCGCCCGGTCGACAGTGAGCATAATGCCCTGTGGCAGTGTCTTGACGGCGAAGCCGACGGCGTGCTGGACCCGACGTGGGACCAGCCCCTGGTTCCGGGCCGATTTTCGCCGGGCCGGGTCTCCCGGCTCATTCTGACCGCGTCGGGGGGGCCGTTCCGGGACTGGCCGCTGGACCGGCTCGGCCAGGTCCTGCCCGAGCATGCCCTCCGGCACCCGACCTGGCGGATGGGCCGGAAGGTGACGGTCGATTCGGCGACCCTGATGAACAAGGGGCTTGAGGTCATTGAAGCCCGCTGGCTTTTCGGGGCCCCGTGGGACCGGATCGACGTCTTGCTCCATCCCGAAAGCCTGGTCCATGCCCTCGTGGAGTTCACCGATGGCAGCATCAAGGCCCAGCTTGGCCCGACGGACATGCGGCTCCCGATCCAGTATGCGTTGAGCTACCCGCTGAGGCTGCCGAACCGCGACCTGCCGAGGCTCGACCTGGCGGCCGCCCGGTCCCTGACCTTCTGCCGGCCCGACCCCGACCGCTACCCGTGTTTCGAACTGGCGGTTCAGGCCGGCCGGCTTGGGCGAACCTACCCGGTGGTTCTGGCCGCCGCTGATGAGGCGGCCGTAGACCTTTTCTGCGAAGGGCGAGTCCGCTTCACCGATATACCGGGGCTGATCCGCCAGGCCCTCGAGGCCCATGGGCCCCTGCCGAACCCGTCCCTTGAGGATATCCTTCAGCTTTACGACGAGACGCAGGCTCGCGTGAAAGAGGCCGTGGAATGCCGCCGCTGCTGACGTTTCTTCTGGTGCTCGGTGTCCTTGTCCTGGCCCACGAGCTCGGCCATTTCATCACGGCCCGGCTCGCCGGCGTGAAAGTCCTCGAATTCGGCATCGGATTTCCCCCGAGAATTTTCGGAATAAGACGGGGCGAAACGATTTATTCGATTAACCTGCTCCCGCTGGGGGGCTTCGTCAAGATGCTCGGGGAGGAGGACCCGAGCGACCCCCGGAGCCTTGCCGCTCAGCCGCCCCTGTGGCGGCTCGTCATCCTCTCGGCCGGGGCGGCAATGAACGTCCTTCTTGCCGTGGCCCTGCTCTCCGGGACATATGTGGTGCCCCGGGATGTGCCGGTCGGCCAGGTCATCATTGTTGAGGTTGCCCCTGGCTCCCCGGCGGAGGTCGGCGGGCTCCAGGCTGGCGATATCGTCAGGTCGATTAATGGCCGGCAGATTCGGAACCTGTTTGACCTTCAGGAAGAGGTAAACCTCAACCTTGGCCGCGACATTCTGGTGACGGTGGAACGGCCGGCCCAGCCGGTAGTGCCGGGCCAAATGATGCCGCCGGGGAGCGGCCGGGTTGTGACGGTCCGGGTTACGCCCCGCTGGAATCCGCCGGCCAACCAGGGACCGGTCGGCATCAGGATCCAGCAGGTCAATACGAAGGTCGTCTCCGAGGCTTACCCGGTCTGGGAAGCGATTCCCAAAGGTGTTGAGCGGAGCTACCGGCTCCTGGTTCTTTTCAAGAACGAGATTCTGAGCAACATTGCCCGGCAGATCTGGCCGCAGCCGGTCGGACCCATCGGCATCTACCAGCTGACTGAGCAGGTCCAGGAACTCGGGACCAGTTATCTCCTGGAGTTTACAGCCCTGCTCAGCCTGAATCTGGCCATCATCAATATGCTGCCGATACCGATGCTCGATGGGGGTCGGGTTCTCTTCGTGCTCATCGAAGTTGCCCGCGGCGGCCGACGAATACCGCCCGAAAAGGAGAATCTGGCCCATCTGGTCGGCCTGGTCCTGCTGCTGGCGATTATCGCGGTGGTGAGCTACTACGATCTGGTACGCTTAGTAAGTGGGGGGACGGTCGGACGATGATACAGCGTCGGATTTCCAAGCAGGTTTGGGTTGGTGACGTGCCCATCGGGGGCGGCGCCCCCATCGTGGTCCAGTCAATGACCACCACCGATACCAGGGACGTTAAGGCGACCGTCCGGCAGATTCACGAGCTTGAAGAGGCCGGCTGCGAAATCGTGCGGGTCGCCGTACCCGACGAGCAGGCCGCTGAGGCCCTGCGGGAGATCAAGCGGCAGATCCATATTCCCCTTGTGGCCGACATCCATTTCGACTACCGGCTGGCCCTGATGGCCATTGACGCAGGGGTTGATAAACTGAGGCTTAACCCCGGCAATATCCGGGACCCCGAAAAGGTCAAGCAGGTCGTTCTGAAGGCCAGGGAGCGGGGTATCCCGATCCGGGTCGGCGTCAATGCCGGGAGCCTGCCCCCAGCCCCGATTCAGCTGGAGGCAAAGCGGGCCGGCCGGGAGGTGCCCCATGTGCCCCGAACCGCGGACCGGATGGTCGAGGCTGCCCTGTGGGAGATCAGTATCCTCGAAAGCCTCGACTTTGACCGGATTGTCGTCTCCCTGAAGGCCTTCGATGTGCCGACAGCCATCGAGGCCTACACCAAACTCGCCGAAAGGGTGCCCTACCCCTTCCACGTCGGCATAACCGAGTCGGGCACGCCCCGGACGGGAACGATCCGGTCGGCGGTCGGTATCGGGGCGATCCTTTCCCGGGGCATCGGCGACACAATTCGGGTTTCCCTGGCCACCGACCCGGTCGAAGAGGTGTTTGTTGCCTACGAAATCCTCAAGTCGCTGAACCTGCGCCAGCGCGGGGTTACCCTGGTGGCATGCCCGAGCTGCGGCCGGGCCGAGGTTGACCAGCTCGGGCTGGCGGCCGCTGTGGAAGAGTACCTTAAGAAGGTTAAGGTGCCGATTAAGGTGGCTGTGATGGGCTGCGTGGTGAACGGTCCCGGTGAGGCCTCGGAGGCCGACGTCGGCGTCGCCGGGGGCAAGGGCAAGGGGGCGATCTTCCGGAAGGGTAAGGTCATTAAGACCGTGCCCGAACACGAGATTCTGCCGGCCCTGCTGGCCGAAATCGAGGCCATCGCCCGGGAGCGGGCGGCCCAGGGGGGCCCGACCCGGGCCGACTAGACGCCCAGCGCCTCCTTCACTGCCGGGACAACCTGCTCAGCAAAGGCCTTTATCTGGACAACTTCGTCCCCGGCCACCGGCCAGCAGATAAACGTATCGAGCTGCAAGTCGACATAAAAACTGAGGAGGGTTTCGGCCCAGTATTCCGGGGGCCCGACGATGAGCCCGGGCCGGCGGAGGTTGCCGGGCGTGTCAGGGCGGCCCAGGTCGATGACTCCCATGACATTGTAGCCGCGGCGGATGGCCGTCGGCGGTCGGCCGGCCCGGGCCGCCCCCTCGTCGATGAGCTTCTGACGGTCAAGGACATGTTCGGGGAGCAGATAGGCGCTGCTGGGGAGCCAGCCGTCGGCCAGCTCCCCGGTCTGGCGGAGGCCCTTTGGCCGGTAGTGGCCGGTCCAGATTCGGATCGGGTGGGCCGGGATCGGGCCGGCGTCAACCCCGGTCAGCCGGTAGTATGTTCCTTCGAAGGTGAGGGGCGGTTTTCCCGGCCAGTAGGCCCGCATCAGCCGGGTCGCCT
>JAUQQI010000162.1 GCA_030549955.1 Chloroflexota bacterium | reverse complement strand
CCGGTGCCGCCCCGGCCGGCGAACCCGACCGGCCTGAGTCTGGTGACCTGTTTGGGACCTTTGCTCCTTGGGACGGGCCTTGCCCTGGGGTTTTTTGCCTTAGCCCTGGGCTGGGTCTACTGGTACCGCCGACGGCGGGAGGAGCTGCAGACCCGGGGCTACTACGAAGACGACGAGGTATAGGCTACTGCCCGACCGAGCCTTCCGGCCTGGGAGCAAGCATAACGCAGTCCCGGCCCTCGGCCTTCGCCCGGTAGAGGGCCAGGTCGGCCGCCGCGATCACGGCCTCAACGGTCTCCCCGTGTTCAGGGGCGGCGGCAACGCCGGCCGAGACCGTTACCGGGGCGAACAGTTGACCATGGTACTCGATGGTCATTTCCCGAACCCGAAGGCGCACCTGCTCGGCCCGGCGGAAGGTGTCTTCAAGGCTGGCCTCGGGAAGAACGAGGACGAATTCCTCGCCCCCGTACCGGCAGGCGATATCCTCGGCCCGGATGCTCGACTGGAGGACCCGGCCCAGGGACTGCAGAAGGGTGTCTCCGGCCGCATGGCCGTAGGCGTCGTTAAACTGTTTAAAATGGTCGATGTCGAGCATGATGACCCCGACCGAGCTCCGGTGACGGATGGCCCGTCGGATTTCCCGCTCGAGGGATTCCTCCATGTAGCGGCGGTTGAAGAGGCCGGTGAGGGGGTCCCGGATTGCCTGGCTCCGGAGGGCTTCCTGCATCCGGAGGCTGACGAGGCTGAGGGCGACATGCCGGGCGAGCTCGCCCGCCAGCCGGCGGCGGTCCTCGTCCATGACGGCGTCGCCGAACCGGATATGCAACAGGCCCACCGGCTCGGTCTGCCCGATGAGGGGGACGCACATGTATGACCCTCGCAGGTCCTGGCCGACGTGCTGGCAGGTTATGCCCACGGCCGACTCATCGAACACGTGCACGCGGCCCCGCCGGAGCGCCCAGCATTCGTTGGGCGCAAAGACAAGGGCAGCCTCGCGGCCGGGAGTTGCGCTCCAGCCGGCGACGGCCTCGACCAAATTCCGGGACGGATTCACCACGTACAGGACACCGTTTCCCGACGGAAAGAGGGCCTGACCAAAGTTTCCCACAACCCGGTACGCTTCATCGAGGGTCTGACACGTCCGGAGCAACTCGCCCATGTCGGCGAAGAGTTGATTCTCTTCATTGCGCCGCTGAAGGAGTCGGATTGTGGCCTCAAGCCGGGCATTGGCCTGCCGGAGCTCCTCTTCGACAGCCACCCGGTCCGTCACATCCCGACCGTTGAGGATAACCCCGCCGATGACCGGGTCATCGAGCAGGTTGGTCACGAGCCACTCGATAACCCGTGTCTGACCGTCTTTGGTCAAAATCCGGGTCTGAACCCCTTGACTGGCCCCGGCGGCCCCGACGGCGCGGGCCCGGAAAAATTCGACGGCCATCTTACGGTCATCCGGGTGGACAAACCCCACTCCAGGCCTGCCGACGAGCTCCGCCGAATCGTAGCCGAGGATGCGGCTGACCGAAGGGCCGGCGTAGGTAACGGTTCCCCGCCTATTTAGCACGATGATGAGGTCTGAGGCCCGCTCGATGAGCGACCGGAATCGCAACTCGCTGCGGCGCAGGTTCTCTTCGGCCTGGTGCAGTCCAGTCACATCCCGGTAAAACCACGCCCGGGCATAATAGTTGCCCGCCTGGTCGTGAACGGGGGCCGTGTAAAATCTAAAAACCCGGCCGTCTTTAAGGTACATGTTGCCCCGAAACGACTCGGTCGGTTCGTCATAGATCCAGTCCAGTACGGCCCGGATTTCGGCCTCATTCTGGAGCTGGCCCAGGATAAGCGGCAGGCCCGCCTCCCGGGAGCGGGTTCGAACGACCTCTTCCGGCAGGCCCCAGAGCTCAGTGAAGCGGCGGTTAAAAAGCAGCCATTTCCGGTCCGGGGATACGACCAGGATCCCGTCCTCGGACGCCTCCATCTGGGCTTCCAGCAGGCTCTGATGGAACCGGAGGTCGGCCTCCGCCCGCCGCTCGACGGTAACATCCCGGTAAAACCAGACTCGCCCCAGGTAAGTTCCGTCTTCGGACCGGACCCCGACCCCGTATTTTTCAAGGACCCGCCCGTCCTTGAGGGCAAGCTCCTGCCGGACCTCCTGGTCAGGATGGTTGTAAGCGTAATCGAGGGTGGTGAAGAAGCCTGCCGGGTCGACCAGCTGGGCGGTGATAATGGGCAGGGCGTCGTCCCGGGAACGGCTTGCCGCCACATCTGGCGGCAGGTTCCAGAGGGCGGCATAGCGGCGGTTAAGGAAAATCCACTCCTGCTGGGGCGAGACAACAACGATACCGTAGTCAATGGCATCCATGAGGGCGTTCAGGAGCGCAACCTGAAAACGCAGGTCGGCCGCGAGCCGGTACCGCTCTTCGGCTTCAGCTTCAAGCTGTGCCAGGGCCTGTCTGAGGCTGGCCGTCTGCTCCTCAAACCGGTTTGCCAGCTCCTGATGGCTCAGGCGCAGGCGCTCTTCGGCCCGCTGCCGTCGGTAGGCCAGATAGCTCACCAATCCAACGGCTGCCAGCGCCAGAGCAGCCCGGCCCAGCTGAGCTGGCACCGGCCCGGGTGGTCCGGCCTGCATAAGCCACCCCACGGCCAACAGACTGAGGAGTCCACCCAGCGCCCCAGCTACCCAGCCGCCCAAGTAGGCAGCAAGGATGGCCAGACAGACAACGACTAACCAGCCAAAAGCGGGGAAATGTTCCGGAAATAGCACGACCAGCGCCGCCGTCAGCGGCAGACAGGCGGCTCCGATCAGAAGGCCGGCCCAGGGCGCCCGAAGCCTATTTCTCACGGCGGCAATATTATACTCGAACGTCTGCTAGATTATACTGGTTTGAGGGGCCTACCTGCCAGGTGCCCGTCAGTCCGGGCCACGGCCGCGGTTGAGATTATCTGGCCCCTCAGGTATACTGGCTTAGCAGCACCCCAGCGCGGACGGGACAGGGATGACCAGAGACACCATCCGGATCGGTCTGCTCGGCCTTGGCACCGTTGGGAGCGGGGTGGCCCGCATTCTGCCCCAGAAAGCCGACAGTCTTTCGGCGACTATCGGCGCCCGCCTCAAGGTCGAACGGATCCTGGTCCGCGACCTGCGCAAGCCCCGGCCCATCGAGGTGCCGTCTGAGCTGCTCACGACCGACCCTGCTGCCGTGCTGGATGACCCGAGCATCGACATTATCGTCGAGGTGGTCGGCGGCGAGCAGCCGGCGCTGGATTTTCTCCGCCGGGCTATTGAAAATGGCAAGCACGTCGTAACGGCGAACAAGGTCGTCATGGCCCGCCATGGGGCCGAGCTGATGGCCCTGGCCCGGCAGAAAGGGGTCGATGTCCTTTACGAGGCGAGCGTGGGTGGGGGGCTGCCCATTATCGCCGTGTTAAAGCATGACCTGGCGGCGAACGAAATCCGCTGGTTGAAGGCGATTATAAACGGGACGACAAACTATATCCTGACCCGGATGGACCGGGACGGGGTTGAGTATGCTCAGGCCCTCGCCGAGGCCCAGCAACTCGGCTATGCCGAGCCCGACCCGGCCGACGATGTCGAGGGCCGGGACGCCGCCTTTAAACTCGCGATCCTGGCGAGCCTGGCTTTCCGGTCCCGGATCCCGCCCGAGGCCGTCTACCACGAGGGCATAACCCGGTTGACCGTCCGGGACTTTCGCTACGCCCGGGAACTCGGCTACGCCATCAAGCTTCTGGCCATCGCCCGATGCTCCAACGGGATAGCCGAGGCCCGGGTCCACCCCTGTCTGGTCCCCCTTCACCGGATGCTTGCCCAGGTCCGGGGGGTTTTCTATGCCGTCGAAGTCGAGGGAGACCTGGTCGGCCGGGTCCTCTTTTACGGCCAGGGCGCCGGCGCTCTGCCGACGAGCTCGGCGATTGTCGCCGACGTCCTTGAACTTGCCCGGGACATTGCCCGGGGCGTTCCCCGGGAGTGCCCGGAGCTGGGCCTCAACCACCTGGAGGTCCGGCCCATCCACGAAGTCCAGAGCCGGTATTACATCCGGCTGGAAGTGGCCGACCGGCCCGGGGTTCTGGCCCAGATCGCCGGCGTCTTTGGCCAGCACTACATCAGCATCGCCTCGGTCATCCAGAAAGAGGCCCACGAGGACGCCCTGACAGCCGAACTGGTCATCATGACCCACCGGGCCAACGAGGCCGCGGTCCAGGCCGCCCTGCGTGAGCTCGGCCGACTTCCCGTCGTTCGAGAAATCGGCAACTGGATTCGGGTCGACGATTAAGGCATGGTAACCGAACCAACGCCGCCCCCAAATGTTGACCGCCTGGTGCTCGACCAGCAGGAGTTCCGGGCCCAGCTTGGCGTTCTCCGGCGCCAGGTTGACCAGCTCGTCAGCCTGGTCCAGAGTCAGCAACAGCAACTGCTGGACCTGACCGCGGCCTTCGCCGCCGTTCGCAGTCAGGTTGGGCAGGCGAGCCAGCTTGAGGCGACCGTTCGGCTGATTAAGGAGGTCACCGACCAGCTTCGGGCCGCCCAGGGCGAGCTCACCGGCCGCATCGAGCGGCTCGAACGGCTCCAGGGAACCGAAACCGACCAGCTGCGCCAGGCCATCGGCACCATCCACCGGCGCCTGGATGAGGTTGGGTCCACCGCCGACCTGACCCGGGGCCGGCTGGATGCCCTGGCTGAGGCCCACCGCAAGCAGCAGGAGAGCCTGGCGGCCGTAACAAAAGATGTCGAGAACTGGTCCGATGAGCTCAGCCGCATCCAGGGCCAGCTCCGGGCTCAGCCCGGCCTCATCCAGAAGGTTGAGCGGGACCTCGCCGCCCTCCGGCCGGAGGTGATGGAGGTTGCGGCTGAGCAGGCGGCCGCGGCCAACCGGATAAAGGCCCTGGCCGAAGACCTCGGGCGGCTCAGCGAAGCCGTTGAAGGGTTCCGGCAGGACCGGGTGCTGCTTGACGAGGCCCGGCAGGCGGCCCGGGAACTGCGCAATAGTTTTGACATCCTTGAGCGGCGAATTAGCGGCCAGGAGGAGGGGCTGCAGGCCCTCGGCGAACGGATGGACCGGCTTGAGGCCGGTCAGCGGGACCTCAGCCACCACCTGCGCAACCTCGAGGGTGAGCTCAACCACACCCGGGCCCAGCTTAAGGAAGCCCTCGAACTGAATACCCGCCTGACCCTCGCGGTCCTCGGTCTGCTGGAGAACCTGACCAACCTGCGCATTCAGCACTTGCAGGCGGAACTGCGGCAGGTCCGCGAATTCGCGATCCGGGCCCGGGAAATGGGAGAATCCGGCCAGTCCCGTTCAGCCGATGAACCGGCTTAACCTGCTCCAGTTTTACCGGGAATTCCTGCCGGTGGGGCCGCAGACGCCGACCATCAGCCTTGGGGAAGGTTTCACGCCCCTTATCCGGTCCCGGCACCTCGGCCGACAGCTCGGCCTCGAAAACCTTTACTTTAAGTTCGAAGGGACGAACCCGACCGGGTCGTTCAAGGACCGGGGCATGGTTGTTGCCGTCGCCAAGGCCCTGGAGGAGGGGGCCCGGGGCGTCGTCTGCGCCTCAACCGGCAACACCAGCGCCTCGGCCGCGGCCTACGCCGCCTGTGCTGGCCTCCCGGCCGTGGTGGTTGTCCCGGCCGGCGGGATTGCGCCCGGGAAACTCCTTCAGGCGGTCGCCTACGGCGCCCAGGTTTTCGCTATCAACGGCACCTTTGACCGGGCGCTGGAGGCCGCGGTCGAGCTCTCGGCCAGGGCAAACCTGCGCCTGGTCAACTCCCTGAACCCCCACCGCCTCGCCGGCCAGAAGACGGCCGCCTTCGAAATCGTCGACGAGCTGGGAGACTCCCCTGACTATCTCTTTCTGCCGGTGGGGAATGCCGGCAATATCAGCGCCTACTGGCTGGGCTTTAAAGAATACCGGGCCGCCGGCCGGACCACGAAACTGCCCCGGCTCGCCGGATTCCAGGCGGCCGGGGCGGCCCCGATCGTTCTGGGCCGGCCGGTTCCAAAGCCCGAGACGGTTGCGAGCGCGATCCGCATCGGCCATCCGGCGAACTGGGATTCGGCCGTCCGAGCCCGGGACGAGTCAGGGGGGGTCATCGAGGCCGTCACCGACGACGAGATTCTCGCCGCCCGCCGCCTTCTCGCCAAACTCGAGGGCCTCTTCGTCGAGCCGGCATCGGCCGCCGGGGTCGCTGGCCTGGTCAAATTCCGGTCCCTCGTTCAGGACCCCCGGGCCGTGGTCGTCTGCGTCCTTACGGGGACCGGCCTCAAGGACCCGGCACCCGGCTTCGACGTCGAAAGCCGGGTCTACCACGTCGAAGACCTCGGCCAGATCCTTGAGACCCTCGGACTGGAGGTCTCCCCACGGAGTTCCGGGTAACCGTTCCGGCGACCTCGGCCAACCTCGGGTCCGGCTTTGATTGCCTGGCCCTAGCCCTGGACCTTACCCTGAATCTGGCCGCCAGGCCTGCCCCAAAGCTTAGGCTCACCATCCGGGGTGAGGGGGCCCCGGAGCTCCCGGCGGACGAGGAGAACCTGGTCGTCAGGGCCTACCGCCAGACCCTGGAGACCCTGGGGGCAAAATGGGTGCCCCTCGACCTCCGGGTCAGGAACAATATTCCCCTGAAACGGGGTCTGGGAAGCAGTGCGGCCGCCGCCGTCGCCGGGGTTGCCCTGGCCCACCTGGTGGCCGGCCGCCGCTTCGAGGTCCTGGAGCTCCTCCGGCTCGCCGCCGCCATCGAAGGACATCCGGATAATGCCGCCGCGGCCGTGCTGGGCGGGGTCGTCCTCACCTTCGAGGCCGACGGCTACCCCCAGGCCGTCAGCCTGCCGGTCCCCCGAAACCTCGGGGTCGTTGTCTTCGTCCCGGACCGGGCCGTGCCCACCGAAGAAGCCCGGCGGGTTCTGCCCCAGGCCGTGCCCCTTGCCGATGCGGTCTTTAACCTGAGTCGCCCGGCCCTCTGGGTCGTGGCCCTGCTGGCGAACCGCCTTGACCTGCTCCGGGTCGCCACCGAGGACCGGCTCCACCAGCCCGCCCGGCAGGGCCTGATTCCCGAGCTTGCCCCCCTTTCCCGGGCGGCCCTGGAAGCTGGCGCCCTGGGCGCCTGTCTCTCGGGAGCCGGACCGAGCGTCATCGCCTTTATCGACAGCCGCACCGACGCCAGCGAGAAGGTTGCCGCGGCCTGGGCCGAACTCGCCCGACGGCTTGATTTCTCCGGACAGATCCTCCGGCCGGCGATCCGGCGGCGGGGAATCACCGCCGAGGTTAGGGGCGGACGGGACCGATAAACTCCCGCCCGGCAAACCGGGCAGCCTTCCCAAGCTCAGCCTCAATGGCCAGGAGCCGATTGTATTTCGCAACCCGCTCGGAGCGGGCCGGGGCGCCTGTTTTGATCTGCCCGGCATTCACCGCCACGGCCAGGTCGGCGATGAACGTATCTTCGGTCTCCCCGGACCGGTGGGAGATAATCGGCCGCCAGCCAGCCTGAACGGTCAGGCCGACTGCCGAGAGGGTCTCGCTAACGGTTCCGATTTGATTGAGCTTGATAAGGACGGCATTGGCGGCCCGGCGGCCGATGCCAAGGCGGATTCGCTCGGGATTTGTGACGAAGAGGTCGTCCCCGACCAGCTGGACCCGGTCGCCCAGGGCGGCCGTCAGGGCCTGCCAGCCTTCCCAGTCGTCTTCGGCCAGGCCGTCCTCAATGGAGATGATCGGGTAGGCCTCGACCCAGCGGGTGTAAAGGCCGATGAGGTCCCCGGCCGAAAGGGTCTTGTTCTCCTTCGGCAGGCGGTAGCGGCCGTCTTCAAACCACTCGCTGGCGGCCGCATCCAGGGCCAGCCAGACCTGCTCCCCTGGGCGATACCCGGCAGCGGTAATAGCCTCCATCAGCAGGTCGAGGGCCTCGACGTTCGACCGGAGGTCGGGGACGAAGCCCCCCTCGTCTCCCAGGCCGACCGAGCCGCCCCGGTCCTTTATGAGCTTGCGCAGGGCGTGGTAAATCTCGACCCCCCACCGGAGGGCCTCGGAAAAACTCGGGGCCCCGGCCGGCACAACCATGAACTCCTGGATGTCGGTGGACTGCCAGTCGGCGTGGCGGCCGCCGTTGAGGATGTTCATGAGGGGCACGGGCAGGACGGTTGCCCCGACGCCCCCCAGGTACCGGTAAAGGGACATGCCGAGGGAGGCGGCTGCCGCCCGGGCGACAGCCATGGACGTGCCGATAACCGCGTTGGCTCCCAGCAGGCTCTTGTTCGGTGTCCCGTCCAGGGCGATAAGCTCGGCGTCGACCTCGGCCTGCTGGAAGGGCGAGCGGCCCACCAGCATCCGGGCGATTACTTTGTTGACGTTTTCCACCGCCCGGAGAACCCCCAGACCCCGGTAGCGGGTTTTGTCGCCGTCCCGAAGCTCGAGGGCCTCATGGCGGCCGGTCGACGCCCCCGACGGCACCGCGGCTGTCCCCACCGCCCCATCTTCGAGCCGGACGGTAACTTCGAGGGTGGGATTTCCCCGGGAATCCAGGACCTCCCGGGCCGAGACTTCGGCAATAGTCGGATACCCGTTCATCGGCCGTGACCTCCTTCCGACGGTTCGCTTGATATTAAACTAGCAGAAAATCCCCAACCGGGAGGCTACTCGATGCTGATTGCCGTCATTGGTGAGGGTGACTGTCCCCCGGAGCTCTTTGCCCTGGCCGAGCGGGTCGGGGCTGAGCTTGCCCGCCGGGGCGCCACGGTCATCTGCGGCGGTCTCGGGGGCGTCATGCTCGCGGCCTGCAAGGGGGCGAAGGCCGCTGGCGGAACGACCGTCGGCATCCTGCCCGGGAGCAGCCCCAAGGACGCAAACCCATTCGTGGATATTCCGATTGCCACCGGCTTGGGCGAGGCCCGGAACGTCATCGTCGTCCGGTCGGCCCGGGCAGTCGTTGCGGTCGGCGGGGCTTACGGCACCCTTTCGGAGATCGCCTTCGCCCTGAAGTTCAGAAAGCCTGTCATCGGCCTGCAGACCTGGGAACTCTTTCGCCGGGGCGAACCCGACCCCGGGATCATTCGGGTTGACGACCCGGCGACGGCGGCGGAGCTGGCGTGTAGCCTGGCCGCGGCCGAATAGGTCCGGCAACCCCGTTGAGATGCCGCCACTCGGCCGGAAGATAAACCGGGCCGAAGGCCTCAAACCCGGGCCGGGAACGGACCTCAAGCCGGTAGAGGCGGTCGTGGTAGTCGTAAAGGTGGGTGAGGCTGTGGTCGCTGACCGCCACCGATACCAGGTAGACCCCACGGGTGAGGTTGAGCTCCCGGACCCGGTATTCAATGATGCCATCCCCCTCGATATAGGGGATGTCGAGGCCCGCAAACCTGGTGTTCGGACCGGTGATGTGGACCGATTCGCCGAGGTGAAGACCGACCCCAAAGACCGGCCGCTCGATGCGGCGGTGGGCCCGGTAGTGAAGCCGGATGGTGAGGGGGTCGCCGGTCGCGAAGAACCAGGTCGGGTTGCCTTCGCCGTCGAGAAACTCCACCCTGGTGACCTCCACGTCGAAGCTTCCCCAGCGACGATTAGGGGCCGGGGCATCGGCCCGGCGGAAGGCCTTCGCATTGGCCCAATCCAGGTAGGCCCGGGTTACCGAGACCGGGTCGCCGAGGGCCCGAACCTGCCCCCGGTCGAGCCAGAGGGCCTCGTCGCAGAGCTGACGGACCAGGTTCAGGTCGTGGCTTACCATGATTATCGTTTTCCCGGCCCGGGCGAACTCGTGAACCTTCTCAAGACACCGGTGCTGGAAGGCCTCATCCCCCACGGCCAGCACCTCGTCGGTGATTAAAATGTCCGGGTCAAGGTGAACCGCAACCGCAAACCCGAGCCGGACAAGCATCCCCGAAGAATAGTGCTTTACGGGCGTATCAATAAACTCCCCCAGCTCAGCAAACCCGATGATCTCGTCGAGCCGGGCGTTGACCTCGCGCCGCTTCAGGCCCAAAATCGACCCGTAGAGATAGATATTTTCCCGGCCGGTAAGTTCGGGGTGAAAGCCGGCACCCAGCTCGAGCAGGGCCGTCACCCGGCCGGCGACCCGAACGGCCCCCGAGGTAGGCTTCAGAATCCGGGCGATCACCCGCAGAAGAGTGCTCTTGCCCGAGCCGTTCTCGCCAACAATGCCAAAGGTTGTCCCGGCCCGGACGGCAAACGAGACGTCCCGCAGCGCCCAGAACTCGACCCGCCGGGCCCCATCTTTCGGGCGCGGCCGGAAAAGGCCAATCAGGGCCTCTTGAAATGAGCGGGGCCGGTCGGGCCGGAGGATAAACCGCTTCGAAACCCGGTCGCAGACAACCGCGTCCATCAGACCTCCTCCGGCAGCCGGTCCCGGAGCAGGCCAAAGACCAGGTAGCCGGCGGCGAGCACCGCCAGGGCCTGAACGAAGGTGCGCACCATGAAGAGGGGGTCCGGCCAGGTGTTGTAGTAAAGGAGTATCCGGTAGTTGGCAATAATCGAGGCCAGGGGATTCACGATGTACATCAGGCGCGACCAGTCTCCCGCCAGGTCTTCGACCCGGTAGAAAACCGGCGTCAGGAAGAACCAGCCGAGCATCAGCACGTCCAGGACGGCCGCCGTGTCCCGGAACGGGACGTTCAAGGCCGACGCCGCCAGGGCCAGGCCCGATAGAAAAAGGAGCTGGGTGACAATGGCCACCGGCAGGAGAATTAGCTGGGGCCCGGGGACCTGACCCAGCGTAAACATCAGTAGAAAGAGGGGAATTAAGGCGAACAGGAAGTTGACCAGGTTCGAAATGACGGTCGAGATGGGAAGGACTTCGGCCGGGAAGTAGACCTTTCGAACCAGGTGACCGTGGGCGACAACGCTCTGGGCGCCCCCGACCACGGCCCCAACCGTCCAGTTCCAGGCGAGCAGACCGATAAGGACGTAGAGGGCATACCGGGGCAGGCCGCTCGGCATGAGGACAGTGAAGACAAAGGTGAAAATGGCCGACATCGCCAGCGGGTTAAGGAGCGACCAGAAGACCCCGATAACCGAGTTTTTATACCGAACCTTGAGGTCCCGGGCAACCAGGTTGTAAAGGAGCTCCCGGTATCGGAAAAGCTCGGCCAGCCGGTCAGGGCCAGGGATTACGGAAAGCATCGCCTTGAAATAATACGTTCTCAACCCCGCGCCCGGCAAGGGCCGGGTAAAATACTCCTGGCCAGATGACCCACGACCATCACCACCCCGACCGGCCGCCTTCGCCCACTCACCTTCACCCGCCGGAGGTCCACCGACCGGACCGGCACCCGGGCCACACGCCGACCATGTTTCGGAACCGGTTTCTCATCTCCACCTTGCTCACCCTCCCCGTCCTTTACCTGGCCGAACCCGTCCAGCAACTCTTCGGCTACCGCCCACCGGCCATCCCCGGCCTTGAATGGGTAAGCCCCCTCCTTACCACGGCAATCTATCTTTACGGTGGGCTTGTCTTCATCCGGGGCGGGGTGGCCGAAATCGCCGCCCGCCAGCCGGGTATGATGACCCTGGTCGGCCTCGCAACGTCAGCCGCCTACGCCTACACCCTCGCAGTTGCCGCGGGTCTGCCCGGTACGCCCTTCTACTGGGAGCTGGCAACCCTGATCGACGTGATGCTTCTCGGCCACTGGCTTGAGCTGGCGGCGGTGCAGGGAGCGAGCCAGGTCCTGGAAGAGCTCGCTTCCGTCCTGCCCCAAACTGCCCACCTGATTACCGATGGGGAAATGGTGGATGTGTCGCCAGCCGAATTAAGGCCGGGGATGGTGGTGCTCGTCCGGCCGGGCGAACAGGTCCCCGCCGACGGGGTTGTTGTCGAAGGTTCGTCAAGCGTCAACGAGGCTTTTTTGACCGGCGAATCCAGGCCGGTCCCGAAGCAGGTCGGGGACGAGGTTGCGGCCGGGTCCATAAACGGCGAAGGGGCCCTCAAG
>JAUQQI010000075.1:7887-12116 GCA_030549955.1 Chloroflexota bacterium | reverse complement strand
TCATGGGGCGCCCCGAAATCATCCCCCCAGTCGATCCGGATGGCGCCCTCCCGTTCGGGAGCGGGCGCCGCCGGCGGCCCGGCGGGCACGGCCCTCGTCGGGCCGGCCGACGCAGAGGCCGTCAGCCCCATTTGCGAGGGCGACCCGGCTCGCCGCCACCGCCCCGAGTCCGTAGCCGTCCGCCTTAACGACCGCAAAGAGGCGGGCCGGCCTTACGAGTCGGGCCAGGTTCCGGGTGTTGGCCGCGATCGCGTCGAGGTCGACCTCGGCCCGGATGAGCCACCGGCTCAGGGAACCAGGGTCCACTCCACTGGGAGCTGATAGCGCAGGACCCGCCGAACCGAGCCGTCCTCGGCCCGGACCCGCACCCGGCCGACCCGGCGGATCTCAGCGTAGGTGTTCTGGATCTGCACGATCCGGCGGGCATTTAGGTTGAATAAAACGACCCCAGCCCGGGCCGGCCTGAGGCTCGCCTCCCGGGTGACTTCATCGACGACCCGGAAGACCGGCTGTTCCCGGGGGGAGCTCCGGGCGAGGGCCTCGTGAATTTGCCGGTAATTTCCGGGGGTATTGTGTTCGTCGAAGACGGCCAGGCCGGCCTCGACGTATTCCCGAACCCAGGGGTAATATTCCCCGGCGAAGGTCAGGAACTGGCCGAGGTTCTGCGGGTTCGGGGGGCGGGTGGCGACCAGGGCCGGCAGGGCCTCGCAGGGGGCGACGAAGCTTACGGCGCCGTCAGAGTCGACGACGGTGAAGCGCATGACGTCGTTCATGACCGGTCGATCCCAGTCTATCAACCGCCGGGACGCCGTGTCAAAGCCGGAAGGCGGCAGGCTTTGGCACGGCCGGGGGCCGGCAGGGTCCGTCCTGAGGGGTTCCGGGGAGAGTCCACAGACCGGCGGTGTTGCGGGAAAAATTCAGGGCATACAGGGCGGGCGCGCCCGGAGGGATTCGAACCCCCGACCCTCTGGTCCGAAGCCAGATGCTCTGGTCCGCTGAGCTACGGGCGCAGGTTGAAGGGGGTGGGTGATGGGATTCGAACCCACAACCTCCTGAGCCACAGTCAGGCGCTCTGCCGTTGAGCTACACCCACCACCGGCGATAAACCACCCAAACAAATTATACCCACCGCCGGCTGAATCGCCAACTGCCAGGGCCGTCCGGGCACTGGGCAAATCAGCCCTGGTTGCCGAAAAGGATCTGTGGGATAATAGGCGACAACCGTGGTGGCCACTCCTCATCGAAGGCATTCTCGCCCTCTCAACAGGTGCTGGGGCTGGGGTCCCGGGCGGCCTTGCCGCGGACGCCCGGCCTGTTCCCAAGCGGCCTTCGGGGCCGCTGGGGGTGCCAGCGGCCCAGTCTGGCTTCCGGCTCTTCTTGCCTTCAATAGCCTACAGCCAGCCGCCGGCCTGCGACCCGATTCCCGGTCAGGGCTATGAAGCAATACCTATCGACGGTCCGCCCACGACGAATCCGCCCGCCGAACAACACCCGGACATCAACGCCCTGGCCGTCCGGGGGTATGCGCTTACCGACGCTCCCAGAACCCTGGTGGACTACGGCGGCCATCTGGACCCGCAAGCACCCCAGCTTTATAGCCTTTTCCTGGACAACCGCGTGCCCCAGTTCCCCAGCGTTTACCGGGTCTACGACTGGAACTGGTCAACCAACACCCGCGGCGACCTTATTGCAACCTGGCCGGTAACCCTGCTGGGTATGGCCACCAGCCGGGGTGAAATCCTCAGATTGCCTCAAAGACAGGCCCCGGATATCTACCAGGGCACCTACTGGGCCCTGGTCCTTTACGCCTCGACCGAGCGGATAACTTTCGTCTATACCCGCTTCGATACGGTTGCATGGGGTTACACCATTCACGTTGAGGGTCTCTGCGTCGAGCCCGGACTTCTGAATCTTTACCGGCAGCAGAATGCGGCCGGCCGGTGGTGGCTTCCAGCCCTTAAATGGCAGCAGCCCTTCGGCCGGGCTAACGGCTCTGAGGTCAGGGTCGCCATCCGGGATACCGGCAGTTTTATGGACCCCAGGTCCCGGAAGGACTGGTGGCAGGGCCGTTAAATCCCGGCGCTGTCCCTGTCGGATCGGCTAAAATTCCCCCAGACGACCTCTGGGAGGATATAGCCATGTCTGACCGCACGCCCGAACTTGACCGCCTTTATGAAGCCGCCCGCAAGTACTGCAACTGGGGGAAGTGGGGACCGGAGGATGAGGCTGGCACCCTCAACTACATTACGGCCGAGGATATCGTGAACGCCGCCCGCCTCATCCGCAAGGGCCGGGTTTTCTCCCTGGCTATCCCCTTCGGGCCGAGCGGTCCCCAGCGGGGCGGCTTGCGCAGGTTCAACCCCATGCACTTTATGCTCCGGGATGGGTCCGACGTGGTCGTCGGGGCTGTTCCGGGGATGCCAGCTGGAATTGGCGGGGCCGACGACGTGGTCCTGCTGGCCACCCACGGGGCGACCCACTGGGACGCCCTGGCCCACATCATCTTCGACAACAAAATGTGGAATGGCTATGAGGCGACCCGGGTGAGCAGTCTTGGGGCGTCGAAGAACAGCATCATGAGCTACCGGGACCGCATCGTTGGCCGGGGCGTTCTGCTCGATGTCCCCCGGGCGAAGGGCCTTAAGTACCTCGCGCCCGGCTACGGTATAACCCCGGCCGAACTGGACGAGACCGCCCGGGCCGAGGGGGTGGCGGTCGGCCGGGGGGATATTGTGCTGATCCGAACCGGCCACATCGCCCTCTGCCGGGAGCGGGGCGACTGGGCCGACTACGCCGGCGGGGATGCGCCCGGCCTGACCTTCGACACCCTCGGCTGGCTCTACGAGAAGCAGGTTGCGGCGGTGGCCAGCGACACCTGGGGCGTGGAGGTCCGGCCGAACGAGCTTGCATCGGTCAACCAGCCCTGGCACCGGGTCGCGATCCCCCAGATCGGGCTGGCGGTCGGGGAGATCTTCGACCTGGAGGAGCTGGCCGAGGACTGCGCCGCCGACCGGGTCTACGAATTCTTCGTCGTGGCTGTGCCCCTGCCCCTCGAAAACGCCGTGGGCGGCCCGGTAAACCCTGTCGCCATTAAATAGTACTGCTATCCGGATAGGCTCACGGCAGACCAGGGCCAGGAGAAGCCCTTACTCTTGAACTTCCTCTCTTACCGGGCGTGGGGTGAGGCCGAAATCTGTTGTGGCCGCTGGGCGCCGTTTTGCCGGTAAGAGGCCGGCTGCTTTAGACTGGGGGTGGGGGATAGCATGGCCGATACCGACGGGCGACCCCAAATTATCCCCCAGAAACCGGCCCCCACCCGGCCGGCCCGAACCGCTGGCGGGCGGGCGAGAGCGTGGGTCCGGCATGTCCTTCGGGTCCTGTTACTGCCGGTTACCGGGATTCGGCTTACCATCCGGGGTCTGGATGTGCTCCTCCGGTGGGCTTACGGGATCCGGGAGTTCTCCTCGGACCCGGAGTGCATCTTCCGGATCGCCCGGGAGCGGAGCCCGGAAACGGTCTGGCTTTCCGACGGAACCGTGGTCGTCAGGGGCGACCCGGTCCTCGGGCTGCACTTCTGGAACGAGCACATTCCGCCCATGGGGCCGGCGGGCCCCGACTTCGCCTGGGGCCTGAAGTTCTATCGCCGCCTGGGCAAATCCCTCCGGGCCCTGGCCCGGTACCTCCGAAGCCACGACGAATTTGGGGATATTGTCGCCCTTTACGGGGAGGTCTCCTTCCCGGCCGAGCCGGGTCTTGGCCGCTATGGTCGGCTGCTCCGAACTTTAGGGTTCGACTTCAAGCCCTTTCCCCCGCCGGGGCCTCTTGGGCGGGTTGGCCGCTTTTTCCAGCACCTTTATACCTGGGCCCTCATCTGGGTCTTTAACCCGGCAAGCCTGCGGCACAAAAACCTCCTCGCCGCCGAGCGGGGCCGGCTCTGGATATCCCGGGCCGAACTGCTCCGGCGCTACCCGGACTGATGGGTAGGCTGGCTGCTCTTGGCAATGGCCTCAGGCGCTGGGCCCCGCTGGTCACACCCGGGGTCGTTGCACTCAGTCTGGCTTACCACCTGTTCGCCCTCTTGGAGGTGTTGGCCTTCGTCCGCCACTGCCGGGGGGTTCGGCCAGGCGGATTTGCGCCGCCGGTCACCATCCTTAAGCCGGTGGCGACCTGGAACGGGCGGGTTTACGATAACATGCTCACCTTCTGCCAGCAGGACTACCCGCGGTTTC
>JAUQQI010000075.1:0-7877 GCA_030549955.1 Chloroflexota bacterium | reverse complement strand
GTCTCGTCATCGGTGTAAAAGCCTCCAGTGCGGCTGCCGGCCTGAAGCCGGCCCCCGACTTTACCGCCTGTTCACCCGGCTGTGAAGCCGAAGTCGTTGTCTGCGATAGAACGGTGGCCGTCAACCCTAAGGTCAGCCAGCTGATTCAGCTTGAGGGGGCGATTGCCGGGGATATCGTTGTGGTGAGTGACGACGATATCCGGGTCGGACCGGATTACCTTGCCCGGATAGTCCTGCCCTTCCGGGACCCGGGAGTCGGGGCGGTCACCTGCCTTTACGTGTCCCGAACGGCTCCGACCTGGTCGGCGGCCATCGAGGCCCTTGCCGTCAACATCGATTTCGCCCCGGCCGTGCTGGTCGCCCGGCGGCTTTTCGGGGTGAAGTTTGCCCTGGGGGCAAGCCTTGCCGTTCGCCGGGAAATCCTCGCCAGCCTGGGCGGATTCCGGGGGATGGCAGATTACCTGGCCGACGACTACCAGCTCGGCCGCCAGGTCCTGGCCCGGGGCTTCCGGCTGACCCTGGCCCCCTATCTTGTCGAAAACACCCTCCCGCCCCTGGACCTGGCCTTTCTGTGGCGGCACCAGCTTCGCTGGAGCCGTACGAACCGCGTCTGTCAGCCGGTCGGCTGGTTTTTCAGCGTCGTGACCCAGCTCCTTGTCTGGACCCTGGTCTGGGCCGCGGGCCGGGGGTTTGACGGCCCGAGCCGGACGGTAATAGCTGGGATGGTGGCATTCCGGTTGGCCGAAGCCTGGCTCATCAACCGGGCGCTGGGCGGACTGCGGCCCTTCTGGAAATATGCCTGGCTCATCCCCCCGAAAGACCTCTTCAGCACGGCGATGTGGGCCCTGAGCTTTACCGGCCGGCGGGTCCACTGGGCCGGGCAGGACTACCTGGTCTCCGCCGATGGTCGGATGCGTCCGGCTAACGGGTAACAGGTTCTGCCGCAAGCTCTGTGTAAGTTGTCAGGCTGATTCTCCGCCGGACGATGAGCTCCTGTACCTTCGGGCTCGTCAAGGCCTCGAACTCGGCCCGGCCTGAGGGGGTATCAAACCGGGGGTGGGCGTAGAGCTCGAACCGGCCGGCCGGAAGCATTCCCAGAAGCCTGATGAGATAGCCTTCGGTCAGCCGGCCGGTTTGAAAGAGGCCGAAAACCCCGTCCGGGACGAGAAAGCCCCGGTCAAGGAGGCGCCGCCGGTAGAGGCGTCCGAAGAGGCCGAATATGACGGCATAGGCGACCTTACGGCCGGGGTCGCCCGGGTCAACCCGGAGCGAGAACCACGGCTCCACGGGTAGCCGCATCCGGCGAAGGCCCACGGCTTCGGCCGCCTCGACGAGCAGGGAGAAGACGGTCGGGTGGACATGGAAGTGAAGGTGGCTGTTCAGGTGGTCGAGGGGCAGGCCGGTGTTCATAAACCGGCCAAGCTGCGCCGCAATTTCGGCCCGGAGCTGGTCCCGGGCCGCCGGCCGGACCCACCAGCGGAGTCCGGCCCTGACCGGACTGCTCGGAAACCGGCCGTCCGGTTCAACCAGGTCGGGAATCTCTTCGGGCGGAAGGCACGGCCGGCCCCCGATGAGGACCAGGTGGAGGCCGACCCGGAGGCCCGGGCACGACCTGGCAAGTTCGACGGCCTCTTCAAAGGCGGGGCCGGTGACCATCAGGCTCGCGCTGGTGACGATGCCGTCCCGGTAGGCGGCGATAATCGCCGCGTTTGCGGCCGCCGAATCGCCGAAGTCGTCGGCGTTTACCACCAGCCGGCAGACCCCGCCCTGGGAGCGTCCGGTGGAACGGGTTGGACGATTCCGGGCTGACATGGGCCAACGATGCCCTCGCTAGAGGTTATAATTAATTCGGGTTTTGTGTGGTCGATCGCAGATACCGGCCCGTCGCAGAATCTCCCCGTTACCGGTTCCCGTGTCGGCTGAACTCGACGGCATCCTCGAAACCTTTCTGGCCCTGAGTGGGGCCGCCGGCCTGGAGCTTCGGGACAGCGAGCAGACCGACGAGTTCTTTTCGGGCATCTTTGTGCCCGTCGGGGCCGATGAGGCCGTCGATTTCTGGGCCGAGGTGGACCTGGAAGTTGGGCTGGACGGGCGGCAGGTTGCCGTCGAAGCCCGGTTTCCGCTACCAACCCCGACCGGCGGCATCCACCCGCTCGAGCTGGCCGAGGCGTACCAGGTCCTGGACAGCTGGCTGCGGCGTCAGCCCTTTCAGGTCCGGCCGGAGGTCCGGTTCGCCGGCGGTCTTACCCGGCAGGCCGAACTGGTCCTCGACGAGTTCTACCTGCGCTGGCGGTGGCAGCTGGTCGGCCTGGCCGAAGGGGTCTGGTCCGTCCGGGTCTGGCATCCGGATGGGCCCGGTGCCGGCTGGCGAGAAGCAGGACGGTGGGCCGGACTGCGACAAGCCCTTGAGCCGGTTGCCCGGGAAATCGCGTCGGTTGCCCACCGGCTCGACGGGGAGGACCAGGCGCTGGCTGTCCTCTTTTAAAATAGCGGCCGTGGAAAAACCTGTGGTTTACCCGGTTTGGGTCTAGAACTTATGTACGATAATTTAAGGTGATGGTTAAGGTTCAGAGGGGGTTTTAATTGATGCCGAAGTTTATCTTTGTCACCGGCGGCGTGGCAAGCTCCGTGGGCAAGGGGGTGACAGCGGCCTCCATTGGCCGGCTCCTGAAAAGCCGGGGCATTGCCGTCTCCGCCCAGAAGCTTGACCCGTACATTAACGTCGACCCGGGCACGATGTCTCCTTACCAGCACGGGGAGGTCTTTGTCACCGACGACGGAGCCGAAACTGACCTGGACCTGGGCCATTATGAGCGATTCCTTGACGTCAACCTGAACCGGGGCTCGAATGTGACTACCGGGCAGGTCTATTCGGCGGTCATTGCCAGGGAGCGGCGGGGCGACTTCCTTGGGGGCACCATTCAGGTCATCCCCCACATCACCAACGAGATTAAGGAACGGATCATGCGGGTGCCCCGCCAGACCGGGGCCGAGGTCGTCATTGTCGAGGTCGGCGGCACCGTCGGCGACATCGAGGGCCTGCCGTTCCTCGAGGCGATCCGACAGATGCGCAAGGATGTCGGCCGGGATAATGTCCTCTACATCCACGTGACCCTCCTGCCCTACATCTCTTCGACCAGAGAGCTCAAGACCAAGCCGACCCAGCACAGCGTTAAGGAGCTTCGGTCTATCGGCATCCAGCCTGACGTCATCGTCTGCCGGAGCGATTACCCGGTGCCCGACAGCGTTCGGGAAAAGATCGCCCTCTTTTGCGATGTTGAGCCCGAGGCCGTTGTCCCCCTGCTGACGGTTGATACGCCTTACGAGGTGCCCCTCATCCTCGAGGAGTGGGGTCTGGCTGAGTTTATTGTCGAGCGGCTCGACCTCAAGCCGACCCGGAATGACCTGGACGAGTGGCGCCGGCTGGTTGAAAAGATTAAGGCCCCGAAGCCGGCGGTCACCGTCGCCCTGGTGGGCAAGTACATTGAGCTGCAGGACGCGTATATCAGCGTCCGGGAGGCACTTACCCACGCCGCCCTGGCCCACGACCGGCACGTGGATATCCTCTGGCTCGACGCCGAGGAGGTTGCCCTGGGGAACTGCACCCATGCCCTCGGCCGGGCCCAGGGCATCGTTGTTCCGGGCGGCTTTGGCTACCGGGGAATTGAGGGCAAAATTGGGGCCGCCCGGTATGCCCGAGAGCACCAGGTGCCGTATCTGGGGCTCTGTCTTGGGATGCAGGCGATGGTCATCGAGTTTGCCCGGTACCTCCTCAAGAGCGATGAGCCGAACTCGACCGAATTCGACCCGGAGACTCGCTACCCGGTCATCGACCTCCTGCCCGAGCAGCGGGAGGTTGACCGCAAGGGCGGGACGATGCGGCTCGGGGTTTACCCGTGTCACCTGGTCCCGGGCACCCGAGCCTGGGAGGCTTACGGCGAGCCGATCGTTTACGAGCGGCACCGGCACCGGTATGAGTTCAACAACGACTACCGCGAGCTTCTGATATCCGGTGGAATGGTCCTGAGCGGGTTCTCGCTGGACGGCCGGCTGGTCGAAATTGCTGAACTGCGGGACCACCCCTGGATGCTGGGGACCCAATTCCACCCAGAGTTTAAGTCCCGCCCGAACCGCCCCCACCCGTTGTTTAAGGCCTTCATCGGGGCCGCCAAAGACGTCCTCCGTGAGGGGGACCAGCAACCCCTGCCCCTGGCGGTCGCTGAGTCGCCGTAGGGACCGGCTGTCAGGATTCGGGCCGGGCCGGGGCCAGTTTAGCGAGCCGCTCCAGCAGGGCGGCCGCCGCCGTGACGGGGTCCAGCTCGCCGGCCTCCACCTGCCGGACAAGTCGGTCGAACTCAGAGCCGGCCGAGGGGTCGCGGGTCAGGCGCCGCAGGAGCAGGGCTTCAAGTTCCCGCCAGACGGCCTTGCGCAGGGCGGCCTGGCGACGGACCATCCCCTGGCCGGTCCGGTCCAGGTAATCCTGGTGCCGGTCAATGGCTGAAAGGAGCTCTGGTATCCCGGTGCCGTCGGCGGCGACGGTTTTGAGTACCGGGGGCACCCAGCCCCGGTCGTCCGGCCGGGCCCCGAGACGAAGGACCGACCGGAGCTGGGCGGCGAGCTGGTCGGCCCCTTCCCGGTCAGCCTTGTTTACGACGATTATGTCGGCGATTTCGATGAGCCCGGCCTTGAGGGCCTGGATTTCGTCCCCCTGTCCCGGCATCAGAATCAGGACCGTTGTACCGGAGATGGCCGCGACTTCAACCTCGTCCTGGCCGGCCCCAACGGTTTCGAGCAGGACAATCTCGTAGCCGAGGGCGTCGAGGACCGCGACAAGACGGGCGGCGGCCCGGGCAACTCCCCCGACCGCTCCCCGGGTCGCCAGGCTCCGGATGTAGACGCCGGGGTCGACAGCCAGCTCCTGCATCCGGATGCGGTCCCCCAGGAGGGCCCCGCCCGTCAGGGGGCTTGTCGGGTCGACCGCAAGAATGCCGACCTTCCGGCCCTGGTCGCGGTAGGCCCGGGCCACCCGGCCGATCAGGGTGCTCTTGCCGACTCCCGGCGGCCCGGTGATGCCGATGACCCGGGCCCGGCCGGAATCTTTAAAGAGCCGGCGCCAGGCCGCCAGCCCCAGGTCGGTCTCGTCCTCAACGTTGCGGAGAAGGCGGGCGATGGCCCGCTCGTCTCCGCCCCGGGCCGCCCCGATGAGGGCGACCGCCTGCTCTTCCAGGCTCAAGGCTCCAGGACCACCTCGCCGCTCTTGCCGCCCCGTTTGCGGGCCAGCCGGATCGCCTCGACCCGTATGGCCGGGTCGACCCCCTTGCACATGTCGTAAACGGTCAGGGCCGCGACTGCCACGGCAGTGAGGGCCTCCATCTCGGCCCCGGTCCGGCCGTTCACCCGCACAGCGGCCTCGATTTCGATGGCGCTCAGTTCGTCATTGAAAGCAAAGCGCATTTCAACGGCGTTGATAAGGAGCGGATGGCAGAGGGGAATCAGCTCCGGGGTTCGCTTCGCCGCCATCACCCCGGCCACCTGGGCAACCGCCAGGACATCGCCTTTGGCGACCTGGCCCCGGCGGACCAGCTCCAGGGTCTCCGGCCGCATGACGACCCGACCCCGGGCAACGGCTTCCCGCTCGGTTTCGGGCTTGGCCCCGATGTCGACCATCCGGGCCCGGCCGGATGCGTCCAGGTGGGAAAAGGCCCTATCCGCCAATCTGGATCATCCTTCTCAAGTTGGGGATGATGCCCTCGTTGACCAGGTGCCGCTCAGGCTTGGTCTGAATCGCAGCCCGCAAAAGGGCCTCAAGCCCGGCCTCATCCAGCCCGGCCCGAAGCGGGCCCATCAGGTCAATCTCATGGTCCGTAAGCAGACAAAGCCTCAACTTTCCGTCAGCCGTAAGCCTTACTTTGTTGCAGCGGGCACAGAAATGTTCTTCGGTTATCGGCCGGATGAACCCGATGGTCGCTTTGGCCCCGCGAATCTTAAAGCTTCTGGCCGGCCCGTTGCCCCTGACCTCAGCATCGGCCGGCTCTAGCGGCCCGAAGGCCTCCTCAAGCCTGGCCTTGACCCTGGTAAGGGGCATGAAGGCGTTGGGGATTCCGTCTAGCCGGTAGACCTCGGCCCCATCCTCGCCGAAAGGCATCCACTCGATGAACCGGACATGCCAGGGGTGCTCCAGGGTGAGGGCGGCTAGGTCGATAACCTCGTCGTCATTTACGCCCTTCATCACCACCGCATTAAGCTTTATTGGGGCAAGGCCGGCGGCCTCGGCGGCCAGGATGCCTTCCCAGACCGTATTGAAATCCCCGAACTGGGTGATGAACTTAAACCGCTCGGGCTTTAAGGTGTCCAGGCTTATGTTGATGCGGTTAAGGCCGGCGGCCTTTAAGGGTTCGGCAAGCTTTGGTAAGAGCATGCCGTTGGTGGTCATGGCGATGTCTTCGATGCCCGGGATGGCCCTTAGCCGGGCGACCAGGTCGACGATGCCGGTGCGGACGGTGGGCTCGCCGCCGGTGAGCCTTAAGCTTTTTACGCCCGTCCGGGCCATGACCCTTACGATGGTCTCGACCTCCTCGAAGGTCAAGACCTTTTCCCTGGGCAGGAACCTGATGTGGATATCGGGCATGCAGTAGCGGCACCTCAAGTTGCACCGGTCGGTGACCGATATCCTCAGATACGTTATCCGCCGGTTAAAAGGGTCGATAAGAGGGGAAATCCTCTCGGCCGTCATCACCTGAACCTACTGCACACCTGATATATTTTGGCCACTGCCGGTTTCCAAACCGCTTCCAACGCGCCGTATCTTCCGGCTTTCAGCTTTTGCGGGCGTAGCTCCAGGCCAGGGGCAGACCGGTCAGGAAAGCCCCACCGATGATGTTCCCGAGGGTGGCCGGCACCTGATTCCACAGCCACCAGGTGTCCACGGTAATGGGGGCGCCGGCAAGGATACCGGCCGGCATAACAAACATGTTGACGACCGAGTGCTCGTAACCAAGGGCGAAGAAGGTGGAGATGGGCAGCCACATGCCCACGACCTTGCCGACGGTGGACCGGGAAGCAAACCCTAGCACGGCTCCGACGGTCACCAACCAGTTGGCGAGCACTCCCTTGGTCAGGGCGGTAAGCCAGCCCCGCCAGCCCAGGTCGGCGTAGGCCACGGTTTTCGCCAGGGCGAGCTGCCTGAGCTGTTCACCCACGGCGCCGGCATCATGGTCGTACCAGCCCGTGAGGGCCGCGACTGCCAGTACTGCAAAGCCAACCCCACCTACAAGGTTCCCGAGGTAAACCCACCACCAGTTTCTCGCAAGCTGACTGAGGGTTACCCGCCGGGCATAGCAGCCGGCCGGAAGCAGGGCAAAGTTTCCGGTGGCCAGCTCAAGGCCGAGCAGGGCCATTATACAGAAACCGGCCGGAAAGACCAGGGCCCCGGCGACCCGTGGGAGGCCCTGGGTCCAGACAGTGACGGCAAGTAGGGTAGCTGCCCCGAGAAACGCCGCACTCAGGGCGCCGCGGGCGACCATCGGGCTCACACCCAGCGACGCCTTCCGCTCGCCGGCCTCGACAACGGCGGCCGTCAGCTCATACGGCGTCAGGGCGTCGCCGGCTGGCAGGGCTTCAGCCTCCTTTAACACTGCCTCCCGCATCGGTCTCCCTCCCGTTTACTACCGCCAGATTCGGGTTCCCCCGAAAAGTTCCGGCGGTCAGGTCCTGGCCCCTAGTGGCGGTGGCCCGGGTACTGGGTAGGTCGGTGGGCTGATGGGTAAGTTCGGCTGGCCTTAAGACCGAAGTAGCCGCCGACGATTAAGATAGCCAGCGATAGGGCCAGGGCGAAGGGCACCGCTCCGCCCTCCTCACCCAGGGCCAGCAGCACCCTC
>JAUQQI010000085.1 GCA_030549955.1 Chloroflexota bacterium | reverse complement strand
GGGTCCCAGGCCGGCGCCGGCACCACCCCGCCCCGACCCTTCCGGACGGGGATGCGGCCGGCCATAAAATAGGCGATGTTCCCGGCCACATCGGCGACGATAAAGTTGAGGGCTGGCATTGTCCAGTCCCGTACCACCGCCTCAACGTCAGCACAGCTCCGGCTTATCAGCAGACGATAAAGAACACCGCCGTCGACCGGCGCCCGAAGGGCCGAGGCGGCCAGGCTTACCCCGTAAGGGCCGTCCTCAAAGATAAGCGGGCCGTGCCGGGTTTCCCGGCAAACCTCCCGCCGGACGGTCCCGCCGGCCCGTAGCGTTTCAAACCGTGACCTGACCGGCTCCCAGCCGTCGGCAGTTCGGGCCAGAAGCTCCCCAGCCGGACCGGGCCGAATCTCCTCGATAAAAAGGTCCTGGGTATCGGCGAAGGCAACTGTCACCCCCCAGGCGCACTGCCGGTTCCGGCCCATGCTAAGGCCGAATAGACCCGGAATTGAGGCTCCAGCCGCCCAGAATTCCGGGGTCCGTAACCGCACCAGATACCAGAGGACCGGGATCTGGGGCCGGAGGTGGGGGTCGGCGGCGAGCAGGGGCCGGCCCGAGGCCGATCGGCCGGCCCCCACGGCCCAGGCATTACTGGCCGCTCCCAGCGGCAGAATGGCCGCAAGCCTTGCGTAGGCCGAAAGAAGCTGTTTCCGCACGGCCGCGGGATCGGGGGCCCGGTCCGGGCCATAAGGGTACGCGTCAGGCGGAATAAGAGGTTCGAGCCGGGCCGCCCGGTCAGGACCGAGCCGCCGGACCAGTTCCAACCGGACGAGCTCAGTTTCCCAGTTGGCACTGAGCATCCAGCCGATAAGACGGCCGATGGCCAGACTGTCAACCGGATGCCATGGAGCCGGCTCGTAGTTAAGGAGCCAGAATTCGGGAACGCCAGCCGCCGCGCCTTCTTCGAGGCGGGCGTTTACGCCGGCGGCATAAGCCCGCAGGAGGCGCGCCGCGTCGGCCGGCTGAGCTTCCCAGTCCTGGCGGGCCCGGAGGGTAAGGCCGAGGCGGCGCAGGAACCGGTCAGCGTCCAGGGCCGCCGGGCCCAGAAGTTCCCCGAGGCGGCCGGCAGCCGCAAGCCGGTGAAATTCAAGCTGGAACAGGCGGTCGACGGCGTGGGCATAGCCGAGGCCAAAGGCGAGGCCCTCCGGGTCCCGGGCGGAAATCTCGGGGATTCCCCAGCGGTCAAAAGCAAGTTCCACACGGTCCATGACCGACCTGGCCTCTGATTATATCGCCGACCGGTCCCGGTCGGTGTGGCCTGTTGGACCATGGGTATAATCCGATAGGCTTGCGCTGAAATCAGCCGGAGGGCACTGTTTCAATGGCTAAATCCCCGTTAGCGGATGCGCTGGCATTTTGCTTGCGAAAAATCGACCGGCTGAAAGAAGTTCCGGATTTCCCCTATGCGACCCGGGCTGGCCGGTGGCAAACCATCCGACCCGACGAGACCGACTATATGCCGGCCCACGGTAGCTGGACGGTGGGGTTTACACCGGGTCTCTTCTGGCTGGCCTACGCTGTAACCGGCCGCGACGAGTACGCCCGTGAAGCCCTCCAGCGTTGCCGGCGATTCAGCCACCGGGCTGGGGACCGGACGACCCATGACCTCGGGTTCATCTTTTACCCCAGCTATGTTCAGGGCTACCAGCTGACCGGGGAATCGTGGCTGTGTGAGGTTGCCCTGAGGGCGGCCCACACTTTGGCGGGCCGGTTTAACGAACGGGGCCGGTTTATCCGGGCCTGGGGGTCCCCGGACTCCCGGGAACACGCCGGTGAGACGACGATTGATGCCATGATGAACCTGATGCTTCTGTTCTGGGCGGCCGAAGCCGGTGGCGACCCGGAGCTTGCCCGGATTGCCACCATGCACGCCGAAACGTCGGGGCGGACCCTGGTTCGCCCCGACGGGTCCACATACCACGTCTATGTTTTCGACCCGCAATCTGGCGAGCCCCGCGGGGGCCACACCCACCAGGGTTATGCCGACGCCTCAACCTGGTCACGGGGCCAGGCCTGGGGCATTTACGGCTTTGCCCGGGCCGCCGCAAAGACGGGCCGGGCCGATTTCCTGGAGACAGCCAGACGGCTTGCCGATTACTTTCTGAAACGACTGCCGGAAGACCTGATCCCATTCTGGGATTTTGACGACCCGGAGATCCCCGGGGCTCCGCGGGACTCCTCGGCCGGGGCCATCGCCGCTTGTGGCCTGCTCGAGCTGGCCGCGGCCGAGTCTTCCCCAACTGGGACTGAACGCTACCGGCAGGCTGCGGCCCGCGTCATCGAGGCGCTTTTCACCCGGGCCAGTAGCCGAGCCAGACCGGACCAGGATGGGATACTCCTGCACGGGACCTGGCACCGGAAGGCCGGGTTCGCGGTGGATGAATCGCTGGTCTTTGGGGATTATTACTTCACGGAAGCTGTAGTGAGACTTCTGAGGGATTGAGGTACTCAAGGGGGTAGGCATGAGCAGTGGCGGCCTGTCCACCCTCCTGGGAACGAAAGTTACCTTCAGCAAGACGGTGGGCGAAAGTGACGTTTATCTCTTTGCCGGCATTACCGGCGACCTACTTCCTAACCACGTGAATGAAGAATACATGAAGGGCACTCGATATGGCCGTCGGGTCGTGCATGGCGCCCTGCTGGTAGGATTCATGTCCAATTGCTCGACTCAGGTCACAAAGCTTTATTCCCAACCATCCGTGTCATACGGTTACGACCGCATTCGTTTTATCAGACCCGTGTTCATTGGCGATACTATTACGGTTGAATATGTGGTCACACGCGTGGACGAAGCTGAGGGTAAGATCTACGCGGATATTTCGGTTCGAAATCAGCACGGTGAGGTTGTTGCCGTAGCTATTCATATCCTGAAGCTTGTGTGACTCAGATGAGTTCGAAAAAACCGCTGGATATCCTGTCAGGCGTCCGTATCCTGAGCTTCACCCAGTTTCTGCTCGGACCTGCCGGTGTTCAGTATCTTGCTGACCTGGGGGCCGACGTTATCAAAGTGGAACCACCCGGTCGGGGCGCCTGGGAGCGTGGGTGGTCAGGGGCCAAAGCCTTCGTTAACGGTATTAGCGTCTTTTATCTGCTGGCGCACCGTAACGTTCGCAGCCTCACCCTTAACCTCAAAGACCCTGAGGGACTTGAAATTGCAAAAAGGCTGGTCGCCACCGCAGATGTTCTGGTGCAGAACTTCAGGCCCGGGGTTATGCGCCGGCTCGGGTTGGATTACGAGAGGGTTAGGCAGCTAAACCCGCGCATTATTTACGTGTCAGCGTCGGGCTACGGCGAAGAAAGCCCCTACGCCGAGCTTCCGGGGCAGGACCTGCTGCTTCAGGCGCTATCGGGCCTTGTGAGCCTCACCGGACGGGCCGGCGAGATTCCTTCGCCCGCCGGGGCCGCGGTGGTGGACCAGCATGCGGCAGCCCTTCTGGCCATGGGAGTCCTGGCCGCCCTTTTCCACCGGGAGCGTACCGGCCAGGGGCAGAAGGTTGAAGTGACAATGTTACAGGCGGCCTTCGACCTCCAGACCGAGCCGCTCAGTTACTACGTTAACGGCGGCCGCCTGGAGCGGCCATGGACACCCCTCGGGTCAACCTTCCACGAAGCCCCGTACGGGATTTATGCCACCAAGGACGGGTATATTGCTATCTCGCTGTCACCGGTGCGCGACATCTGGGAGGCGCTGGGTAAACCGCCCGAGCTTTCAGATTACCTGGACCCGGCGGTGGCATTCGACCGGCGCGAGGAGGTCTACCGGCTACTGAGCGGGTTCCTGCGGCAGCGGACAACGGCCGAATGGGTTGAGCTTTTCCGGCCCCGGGGCATCTGGTGCGCCCCGGTTTATAGCTACGCCGAGGCCCTTTCAGACCCGGCGGTCAGGGCCTCAGACCCTTTTATTGAGGTCGACCACCCGGAAGCTGGCCGGGTCCGGTTAGTCCGCCACCCGGTTCGCTACAGCGTTGGCGAGGCCGCGATTCGGCGCCCGCCGCCCGTACTGGGTCAGGATACGGACGCTATCTTGCGCGAGCTCGGGTACACGGAAGCGGAGATTCGCCGGTTACGGGACCGGGGCGTGGTTTAAATCCGCCTGCCCGGCCGTCAACGTGGGGACCTGGTCTGAATTCGGGCGACCCGTTCGGCTTCCGATCGCCTTCCATTGACAGTTGACAAATTTATTTATATGTTTAGGACGGAGGCCAGAAAGGAGGCCGACGATGCGGGGGTGGACAGATGACTTCGGCGGCACTCGGGTCCTCCTGGGGCTGACTTTGGCCCTGGCCGGTACGGCGGCGTTTACCCTTCTCGCGCTGCTGGGCGGTTACCTCCTCGCCCTGCTGGCGGTCGCTCTTATCCTGCTGGCTCCGCTGGCCTTGGCCGAACTCGAGTTCCACGAGCGGATGGTCCAGCCGGGTACTGAGCTACCGCAAGCGTCCGAGGCACCGCACAAACCCATCACCATACCCGAAGCGCCGACTCAGCTTCCGGGGCTGGCAGGGGAATCGGAAGCCTGGCGGGTGGGTTAGGAGGACGGCAGGAAGAGACCCGCGCCATAGTCTATTTGCTCCCTGACAACTATCTCGGAGGGTGAGGTTCGCCCCGGGCTAACCCGCGCCGTTTGCTCACCGTCACGGTTTGGCAAAAGGCGGCAGGTTCCAGGTCGCGGCAAACCAGACAAACAGGCCGGACGCCAGAACAACGGCCAGATGCCAGCCGCGCCCAGCGGTGCTCCCGGCCCGGCGCAGCCAGCTCCAGGCCGCCAGCAGGCCCAACAACGGCATCAGGGCGGTGCTCAGGACCGGTAAGTGGAGGGTCACAAGGAGTCCGGGCGGAATCCCATAGGCGAACTCGTAGCGGTCGACGGCGAATAACCCGATGGCCAGGCCGCCC
Source organism: Chloroflexota bacterium (assembly GCA_030549955.1). GTDB lineage: Bacteria > Chloroflexota > Dehalococcoidia > JAUQQI01 > JAUQQI01 > JAUQQI01. Next base: position 7,274 of record JAUQQI010000085.1, on the reverse strand, counting down.
AGCGCCCCCAGGTTGAGGCCCCCGACCAGAAAAGCTGTCAGGTCGAACAGGTCGAGGTCCTTCAACCTGTGGTGGACGACCAGCCATACGAAGGCCGCCCCGAAGACCGCCACGAAACCGGCCACCAGGACTAGCTGGACGCCGGTCGTCTCGGGCCAGGGCACCCGTTCCAGGGCCAGCGGGCTTGGGACAAGGCGGTCGCCGCCGAGGAAGAGGTGGGTTACCCGGCCGGTTCCGTCCTCCCGGAAGGCCAGGTAGCCGTCAGCGTCGGCCCGCCTGAAGAGTAACCGGAGCCAGAGCCGGCCGTCGGCCGAGACGGTCACCCGGAACTGCTCAACCAGGGTCACGAGTTTTTCGACCGTTCCGCGCCCGTATCTGACGGTCCGATAACTGCCGGCAAACCGGCCAGGGTCATCGGGGAATGCCCCGGCCTCAGGGGGCAGCTCCGCCCGTGGGGGGTAATACCGGTCGAGAAACTGCCGGAGGAATTCCCAGTTAAAGCGGTGGCTGTGGCCGTTATTGGCCACGAAGAGCCCGGTGCCCGCCTCGGGTAGCAAAAACATCAGTGAAGCGAAGCCCCGCCAATCGCCGTCGTGGGCCAGGGCCCGACGACCGCCGGCAATATACTCAAAGAAGCCGAGGGTCCAGCCGGGGAGTCGGGGATGGTGGCTGAACTGCCGCCGCTGCATCTCCCGGACCGAATCTTCCGCCAGAATCCGTGCGTCCCCATAGCGGCCGCCTTCCAGCATCGCGACCATAAACCGGGCCAGGTCAGTCCCCGTGGTCAGCAGGCTGGCGGCCGGGCCCACATTAAAATAGTCGGGGGGTACCCGCCAGAAGGTCCCACCCCGGTACTCGTAGCCTGCTGCCGGCTCGACCGCCAGGCCCGGAGCAGGGTCGTAGCCGGTGCGGTCCATCGCAAGGGGGCCGAAAATCTTTTCCCGGGCGTAGGCGGCAAAGGGCCGCCCCGTGATGTCCTCGACCACCAGGGCGGCCAGGGCCATGCCATCGTTCGAGTAGCGAATGAGTTTCCCGGGCGGGTATACCCTGGGCGGCAGACGGGCGGCCAGATAATCGGCGACGGGTATGACATCTGCCGGCCGGCGGGTGGCCATGCCGATGAGGCGCTCATCCAGGCCGCTCGTATGGGTGAGCAAAGCGGCCAGCGTGATGGGTTCCGGGTACGTTTCGGGGAGGCGCAGGTAAGTATTCACGTCGGTGTGGAGGTCGACCTGACCCTGCTCGACGAGCTGCATCACAGCGGTGGCGATAAAAAGCTTGGAGATGGAGGCAACCCTGAAGACGGTTTGGTCGGGGTCTATGGGTCGGCGAAGCTCGAGGTCGGCGTAACCGTAGCCCCTGGCCAGGACTACCTGGCCGTCCCTGACGACTACAAGGACCGCGCCGGGTGCCCCGAACCGATTGAGCCCGGCGAAAAAAGCGTCGGCGAAATCCACCAGGTCGGCGGGATCAGCGTCCAGACTGCCTGCCGGCTGCGACTGGGCAGGTAAGGCCGAAGCGAGCAGGCAGAAGGAGACGACGAAACCGAGCCTGAACCGCACCCTGTGTTCTCCTGCCCATGTTAACGGATGTGATGGGGGCTTTCTAGTTCCACAATCCTGCCTGGGACCCCTGCTAGCCGGGCGAGCTCGCCGGGCTCCGGACCAAAGTCTTCCTAGCAGTCGGCCGTCCCGCAGTTGCCCCGGGCGCCGGAACTTGACGGCTAACCACGTTTATGTCTATAATCGGGTAGAAAGCAACCCTGTTTGCCTGCGCCGGTTCGGCACCTGGGTGTCGGCGGTTTGTGGGGTGGTTGGGTGGAAAATTTAAAAAGGAGGTGTTGGGAAGATGGCCGAGGCTGAGAGGCAAGAGATGACCGTGCGGGAGGCCGGAAAGAAGGGCGGCCGCATGGTCAAGGAGAAGTACGGAAGCGCCTTCTTCTCCGAGATCGGGAAAAAGGGTGGCCGAACCGTTGCGGAAACTCGCGGCCCGGAGTTTTACAGCCGAATCGGAAAGCAGGGCGGCGAGACCGTAAAGGCAAGGTACGGCTCTGACTACTATGCAACCATTGGCCGCAAGGGTGGCTTCACCGTCAAGGAGCGCCACGGCCCCGAGTACTACAGCCAGATCGGCAGGAAGGGCGGCGAAGCGCTCAAGCGGCCCCGCCGCAAGGCCGAATCGACCGAATAGCTCACCGACCCCGACCCACTTCCGCACCAGCCTGACCGGCCCGGTGCCAGCTGGCCCGGTCCCCAGGCTTACACGAACCAGTGCAGGCCTGGGGACCGGTCTTTTCAGGCCCGCAGTCGCGCCCCGACGGCCCGCTCCAGCCGCCGAACAAGTCGTTCAACCAGCTGACGGACCTCGGCTTCGGTGAGGGTCCGGTCCGGCGCCCGGAACACGAGCCCAAGCCCGACCGATTTTTCGCCCGGGCTGAGGGGCGGCCCGGTGTAGACGTCGAAGACGTCGACCCGCTCCAGGTATGGTGTCCCCTGGACGATATCCACCAGACGGCCGGCCGGCACGGTCTCGGCCACGACCAGCGCGATATCCTGCTCCACTGCCGGGTAGCGGGGAACCGGCCGGTAGGCCCGACTGTTCCGGGGAAGCTCAGCCAGCCGCTCAAAGTCGATTTCGAAGAGCTGGGGCCGCTCTCGGAGCTCAAAGGCGTCAATCAGCCGGGGGTGGAGCTCGCCAACGACCCCGACCCGGGCATTGCCCACCAGGCACACGGCGGTCTTGCCGGGGTGAAGGTCGGGGTCAGTCCCCGGCTCGAACCGGACGTCGACCCCGAGGCGCCAGAAGAGGGTTTCAAGGACTCCTTTTGCGTCGTAGAAGTCCAGCTCCCGCTCCGGCCGGTTCCAGACCCGGGGTCCGGCCGGACCGGACAGGACCCCGACGACTCGCTTGAGCTCGAGGGGCAAATCATCGGGCCGGGCCCAGTATACCCGGCCGATCTCGAAGATTTTTACCGGCCCGACCTCACCCCGCCGCCGGTTGGTGGCGAGGGTATTTACCAGGCTCGGCCGCAGGCTCGTCCGAAGATACTCCTGCTCGGCCGACATGGGGTTAACGAGCCGCAGGGGCTCCGGCGCCCCGTTGCGGTCGAAGAGGTCGAGGAGGGTTTTGCTGACCAGCGAATAAGTGAGGACTTCCTGGAGTCCGCAGCCAACGAGGATGTCCCGAACGGCCTCCTCCAGGTCCCGGCGGGGGTCAAAGATCGGCTCGGGCAGGGGTCCCGCTGGCATCGTGGTGGGCATGTTGTCGTAGCCGATAATCCGGGCGAGCTCCTCGATGATGTCTTCCCGGATGTTTAGGTCGCTCCGCCAGAACGGCGGCCGGACCCGGTAGACTCCGGGCTCCGGCTCTTCGACCCGACAGCCGAGCAGCCCGAGCACCCGGTGAACTTCGGGCCCGGGGATGTCGGTACCGAGGAGCCGCTTGATCTGGGCGGCAGTGACGGTGACTTCGGTTTCCGGCTTCTGGCCCGGATAAAGGTCAACCATCCCCTGCGCCGCCTGGCCGCCAGCCAGCTCCAGGATCAGGGCTGTTGCCCGCCGGGCGGCCGGAACTGTAAGCTCTGGCCGGATGGCCCGCTCGAAGCGGATTGAAGCCTCGGTCCGGAGGCCCAGGGCAGTGGCGGTTCGACGGATGTTCGTCGGGTGGAAGTTTGCCGACTCAAGAACAATCGCCGTGGTCGTCTCGCTTACTTCGGAGTTCGCCCCGCCCATGATTCCGGCGAGGCCGATGGCCCGCTCGGCGTCGGCGATGACCAGGGCGTCGGGGGGCAGGGCCCGGTCCTGACCGTCCAGGGTGACGAGCCGCTCCCCGGGCCGGGCCCGGCGGACGATAATCCGGCGGCCGATAACCCGGTCCAGGTCGAAGGCGTGGAGGGGCTGGCCCCACTCGAGCATCACGTAGTTGGTCACGTCGACGACGTTGTTAATCGGCCGCATGCCGGCCGCCCGGAGCCGCCGCTGAAGCCATTCCGGGGAAGGCCCGATTTTCAGGCCGGTGATGACGGTCGCGCAGTAGCGGAGGCACAGGTCCGGGTCGGCAATTTCAACCTGGACGAGTGCGCCGACGGGCGGTCCGGCTTCGGCATACTCGGCCGGGGGTTCGGTCACGGGCTGGCCGGTGAGGGCTCCAACTTCCCGGGCGATACCCAGCAGGCTGAACCAGTCCGGCCGGTTCGGACTCGGCTTCGCGTCCAGGACGACATCACCCAGGTATTCCCGGAGGGGCGCCCCCACCGGGGCGTCGTCGGGCAGGATCATGATGCCCGAGTGGTCGTCGGAGATCCCCAGCTCGGCCTCCGAACAGACCATCCCCCGGGATTCGATACCCCGGATTCGGGCGGCCCGGAGTTCGACCAGCTTGCCTTGGGCCGGGTCGATCAGCTTCGCCCCCACCGGCGCAAAGGGCACCTTTACCCCTTCCCGCAGGTTCGGCGCCCCGGTTACGACCGTCTCCTGCCGGTCGCCCAGGTCGACGGTCGCCAGCCAGAGTCGGTCGGCATTTGGGTGCTTCTCAAGGCGGACAACCCGGCCGACTCGAATGCTGTCCCAGAAATCGCCCAGCTTTTCGATGGCCTCAACCTCGAGGCCTGCCATTGAAAGGCGGTGGGCAAGCTCCTCAGGCGGGAGGTTGATCTGGACGTAGTCATTCAGCCAGCGCAGTGAGATGCGCACGGTTTCACCCCCTTACCAGCGGAACTGGCGCAGGAACCTGAGGTCATTAGCGTAAAAGTGGCGAATATCTTCGATCCCGTATTTGAGCATCGCAACCCGTTCAGGTCCGCCCCCGAACGCAAAGCCCTGGTAGCGGTCAGGGTCGAGGCCGACATTGCGCAGGACCTGCGGGTGGACCATGCCGGCGCCCATGATCTCAATCCAGCCCGACCCGCCGCAAACCCGGCAGCCCTGGCCGCCGCAATGGGAGCAGTCGATGGACATGTCACAGCCGGGCTCAACGAAGGGGAAGTAGTCGCACCGGAAGCGGACCCGCCGTTCGGGTCCGAAGAGCATCCGGGCAAAGGCATACAAGGTACCCTTGAGGTCGGCGAAAGTGAGGCCCTCGTCGACGGCAAGACCCTCGAACTGGTAGAACATCGACTCGTGGGTTGCGTCAGTCGCCTCGTAGCGGTAACAGCGGCCGGGCACGACCACCCGGATGGGCGGCCTGAACTTCTCCATCACCCGGATCTGCATCGGCGACGTGTGGGTTCGCAGGAGCATCGGCCGCTCGGCCTCGGTCCCGCCGGGGGTGAGCCAGAAGCTGTTCCACATGTCCCGGGCCGGGTGGTCCCGGGGGATATTCAGGGCCTCGAAGTTGTAGTAATCCCACTCGACCTCGGGCCCCTCCACGACCTGGAAGCCGAGCTCTGCAAACGCCGACGTAATCTCCCGCAACACAAGGGTCGTCGGGTGGTAGCCGCCCAGGTCAACGGGCCGGCCCGGGAGGGTCACATCGACCCGCTCGGCGGCCAGGGTTACAGCCAGGGCGGCCTCCTTCAGGACCGCCTCCCGGGCCTCGTAGGCGGCCTCTAGCTCGTCCTTGATGCGGTTTGCCACCGCCCCGACCCGGGGCCGCTCCTCCGGGGGGATTGTTCCCAGCTGGCGGAGAACCTGGGTGAGGCGACCCCGGCGTCCCAGGTAAGTAACTCGCCACTCTCTCAGGGCGTCGAGGGTCTCGGCCTGCTCCAGGCTGGCGAGGGCTTCAGCTCTGAGCTGTTCCAGCTCGGTTGTTATCATTGGGCCCACCTCCTTATAAACAAAAAGGCTGTGCTCGTCAGGGACGGAGTCACAGCACAGTCGGCTCCGCGGTACCACCCTGCTTGGGTCGAGCCCGGTCAGCCCGACCCCCCTCATTGTGACCGCCTCGGCCCGCTAACGGGGGCTAGCCGGGGCAGCCTACTTGCCGTCCAGGCCCCGGAAGGGCCTCCCGGGTTCAGCCGCCGGCTCGGAAGGGAACTTCAACCGGGTCCGCCGGGGGCAGCTCACAGTCGCCGGCCACCCCTCCCTGATCGGCTTCGCCGGCCTACTCGCTTCGTCGTCGCCTTTCGGCTATTTAAAGGGCCGCCTTCGCGACTTCGACAAGCTCGCGGAACCGCTCCGGGTCCCGCACGGCGATGTCGGCCAGGACCTTGCGGTTGAGGGCAACCCCGGCCTTTTTGAGGCCGTTCATGAACCGGCTGTAAGAGAGCCCGGCCTGCCGGGCCGCGGCGTTTATCCGGACGACCCAAAGGTTCCGGAAGTCGCCCTTGCGGTCCCGACGGTCCCGGTAGGCGTAGTCGAGGGCGTGAATCAGGGACTCCCGGGCAATCTGATAAAGCCGGTGCCGGGCGCCCCAGTGCCCTTCGGTCTGCTTAAGTACATCCTTGTGGCGCCGCCGCTTGGTGACGCCCCGTTTTACCCGCATGGATAGCTAACCCCTCGTGTAATCTGCGCCAAACAGAAATTATACCGCAGGCTGGCTCAGGCGTGCGGCATGGCCCGCCGGATCCGGCGGGCCATGCCGGGGGCCACTGGTTGCGGCTGGCCAAAGAGGCGGCGGGTGCGCTTGGCCTTCTTGCGCCGCAGGTGGCTCCGGTTGCCCTTCATTCGGAGGACCTTGCCGGTCGGCGTTATGCGGTAGCGTTTTGTGATTGCCTTGTGGGTCTTGGGCTTCGTGGCCACGTCAGGACTCCTTGGTTGCGGCTTCGACCCGTTCAGCCCGGGGCCGGGCCGGGGCCTTCCGCGGGGCCGGGCTCAGGACCATGACCAGGGTGCGGCCCTCGGCCGTGGACGGCTTTTCGACAACGGCCTTGCCCCTGAGCCGCTCGGCCACCGCAGTAAGAACCCGCTGGCCAAGTTCCGGGTGGAGAATCGTCCGGCCCCGGAAGAAGACGGTCACCTTGACCTTGTTGCCCTCGTCGAGGAACTCCTCAATCTGCCTGGTCTTAAAATCGAGGTCATGCTCATCGATGTTTGGTCTGAGCCTGACCTCTTTAAGTTCGGTCGCTTTGTGCTGCCGCTTGCTTTCTTTCTCTCGCTTCGCCTGCTGATAAATAAACTTGCCGTAATCCATTAACCGGCAAACGGGCGGCACGGCCTGGGGCGCAACCTCAACCAGGTCCAGGCCCCGTTCCCGTGCCAGTTGCAGGGCCCGGTGCAGGGGCATGATACCGACCTGCTGGCCGGTTTCGTCGATAACCCTGACCTCCCGGGCCGTGATTCGTTCGTTTATGCGGTACTGCGGGATTAGTTGCTCACCCCCTTTTCTGGAATCGAGTT
>JAUQQI010000060.1 GCA_030549955.1 Chloroflexota bacterium | reverse complement strand
GAGACGACGAAGGCCGCGAGCCGGTACCGCCGGACCGGGATACCGCAGAAGGCGGCCCGGCTCTCGCTGTCCCGGATGGCCTGGAGAACCAGCCCAAAGGGTGAATTGACAATCCGGTACATGACGAAAATGGATGCCAGCAGGATGACGGCGACAAAGTAGTAGAAGTTTTCCGGCCGGTTCATGTTAATTTCAATAAAGCCGAGGTTCAGGTTCGGCCGAATGATGCCGACAAGGCCGTCGTCGCCACCGGTCACCTCCCGCCACTTCCAGACGATGCTATGGACCATCATACCGAAGGCCAGGGTGAGCATCGAAAAATAGATCCGGGTGTGGCGCACGCTCAGAAAGCCGATGATGAGGGCGCCCACCCCGGCCGCCGCGACCCCGGCCAGGATGCCCAGGATCAGCGAGGGATAGGCGAGCAGCACCTTGGCGCAGACATAGGCTCCCAGGGCGTAGAAAGCGGCGTGGCCGAACGAAAGCAGACCGGTGTAGCCGAAAAGCAGGTTAAACCCGACGCTGAAGACGGCCAGCATCAAGATCGTAGTGGCCAGGTACGTGGGGTAACGGCCGAGCAGGGGCGGCACGAGCAGGATCGCCACGACTGCCCCGAGGGCGACAATCAGACCCAGGCGGTTGTGAGAAGCCGGCTTTTTAGCGGCCAAAGAGTCCCTCCGGTTTGACCAGCAAGACGATGGCCATCAGCAGGTAAATGATAAAGAGCTCGAAGACCGGGAAAAGCAGGGTGCCGTAGGCACTCAGTACCCCGACCAGCAGGGACCCGACGAAGGCCCCCCGGAGGTTGCCGAGGCCGCCGATCACCGTGATGATGAACGCCTGAACGATCAGGGCGGTGCCGGTGCCGGGGTCCACGACCCGAACCGGGATGCTGAAGGCCCCGCCCAGGCCGGCCAGCATGGCCGCGGCCGCAAAAACCAGGACGAAGACCTTCGATATATTGAGACCCAGGGCGGCAGCCATCTCCCGGTCGGCGGCGGCCGCCCGGACAGTCTTGCCCCACCAGGTCCGCTCCAGGACGAGGCCCATCACCAGGGCGACAATAATCCCAGCGGTGATGACAAAGATGTTGTAAACCGGGAAGCTTCGGCCCAGGACCGGCACCGTCCCCTGAAAAATGCCCGGAACCGGGGGGATAACGAAGAGGCCGCCCCAGATGAGTTTGGCCAGGTCGCTGAAGATCAGCACCAGGCCGAAGGTCAGGATAAGTTGAAAGGCCGTGTCGAGCCGGTACATGGGCCGGAAAAGGAGCCGCTCAACCACAGCCCCGAGTATGCCGACAGTTAGAACAGCCAGGACGACCGAAACGGCGAAGTCGAAGCCGAGCCGGCCATAAAGGGTGTAGGCCAGGTAAGCCCCGACCATGTAAAGGCTACCGTGGGCGAAGTTGAGCACCCCCAGCACCCCGAAGGCCAGGGTTAGCCCGGCCGAGACCAGCCACAGGTACATCGCCAGGCTCAGGCCGATGAGCCCCTGGAAGACAAAGTTCTCAACCGTCACGGTCGGTTCGGGCTTGCCGGGTTAGAACTTGATCGGTTCAAAGGGCGGCTTACGGTAGTAATCTTCGGGCTTCAGGATAACCAGGTCGGCCCCGATGAACGGGATCGGGTACTTGTTCGGGTCCATAATGACCCGGCCGGCGGGCACCGAATAGACGGCCTGATGGTCCTCCGGCCGAATGTACCGGTCGCCGGCAGGGGTTTTCAGGGTCAGCCCTTCCAGGGCAGCAATAACCTTGCTGGTTTCAAGGCTGCGGGCCTTTTCGACGGCCGCCTTGATGGCGTAGACAGCCGAGTAGGTCGTCTCGGCCGAGTAGTTGGGCAGTCGGGCCCACCGCTGCCGGAATTTCTCAACGAAGGCTTTGTTTTCCGGGGTATCCGGGTAGTTGAAGATGTAGCGGGCGGTGGCCCAGAGCTTGCCCTTGAAAGCGTTGGCCTGAACCTCGCCCTTGACTCCCTCCAGGACGTCGACCGAGCCGCCCATCGCCTGCCACCAGGCCTGGATCTTGTCGAAGACCCCGAGCTGGACGGCCTGGCGGAGCAGGGTGACGCCCTCGCCGGCCCAGGGCGTGGCGACAATAACGTCCGGGTTAGTAGCCATAACGGCGGCGATGTGGGACGAAAAGTCGGTCGTCAGGAAGGGCGCCCAGGCCTCGCCGACAAACTCGGCCTCGGGCCGGAATCGCTTCATGTATTCCTTGAAGAGGGCCCAAACCGCCCGACCGTACTCGTAGTCGGCCCCGATGGTGGCAAACCGGCGGGCCTGGGGCAGTTTGTCCCGGAAAACATAGGCCGCGACGATCGCGTCCTGGTAGACGGGCACGCTTATCCGGAAGATATGCTTGATCTTTTTGTCGTAAACGAGTTCCTCGGTCAGCCGGTGGGTCGCGGCGTGGGTGAAGATGAAGACCCTGTCCAGCTCCGGCAGGATCGGCCCGATGGCCATCGCGACCCCGCTGGAATCGACGCCCACCAGGAAATGGGCGCCCCAGTCCTGGACAAGCTGGCGGGCGTTGCGGACGCCGACGTCAGCTTTCAGCTCCTCGTCCAGCATTCGAGTCTCGATCATACTGCCGAGGATGCCGCCGCCGGCGTTGATCTCTTCCTTCGCCAGCTCCAGGCCCATGTTAATCTGGCGGCCGTAGTCGGCATGGGCGCCCGAAAGGGCCCCCATCGCCCCGATCTTGATGGTGTCAACCCCCAGTGGCTTGGCCTGAGATGCCGGCTGGGTGGGCGCCTGGGTCGGGGCGCAGGCGGCCAGAGTGCCGGCCGCACCAACGGCTATTGCCCCGCTCAGAAACTCCCGACGGCTGATCCTGCGCATGACTGCCCCCTCCTTGTTATTGCCTGGAAATGCTAGCTAAAGATAGCACCTTATCTGCACAGGTGTCAAAATTTTTGACCGGCAGGGGCGGAGCGACCTAAACTTAAGGTGAAAGTACCCAGCCGATGAGGAGGCTCAGGATGGTTGAGTCCAGAAAAGCCCTGCCCCTGGGAGATTACATCGCCCTCGACCACCAGGACGTTTTTGTCGACCTCTTAACGCCCCTCCGGTTTCTTGAACGGGCGGCTAACTTCCTGGCCGATAAACCGGCCGTCTACTACCGGGACCAGGGCTGGACCTACGCTGAGCTCAACCGACGGGTCCACGCCCTGGCGGCGGCCGTCCGGGCCGCCGGCGTCGACCGGGGCGACCGGGTGGCTATTCTGGCCCCGAACACCCCGCCGATGCTGGAAGCCCACTACGGCATCCCGCTGGCCGGCGGCGTGCTCGTGCCCATCAATATTCGATTGTCCCCGGGCGAAGTTGGGTATATCCTCAGTCACTCCGGGGCAAAGGTCTTTATTATCGACGGGCAGTTTCTCCACCTGCTGCCGAAGACGTTGCCCGATAGCCTGCGCAAGGTCGTCGTCATTCGGGATGAGGGGGCCCCGGTCGAACTCCCCGGCGAAGACTACGAGAGCTTCATCAGTGCCCACCTGGGAACGGTTGTCGAGCCGGTGATCGAGGACGAGCGGGAGCCGATTACCCTGAATTACACATCCGGCACGACCGGCCGGCCGAAGGGCGTGGTCTACACCCACCGGGGGGCTTATCTTAATGCCCTGGGCGACTGCCTCTCCATTGGGCTGAACGTTAACAGCATGTATTTATGGGTTGTGCCGATGTTCCACTGCAACGGCTGGTGCTACACCTGGGCCGTTACTGCCGTCGGCGGAACCCACGTCTGCCTGCGTCGGGCCGACCCGGCCCAGATTTTTGACGAGATCGAGCGCCGACAGGTTACTCACCTTTGCGCCGCCCCAACGGTACTTATCTCCCTGACAAACTACGGGGTCCAGGCCGGACGCCGCTTCCCCCACCAGGTGACCATTGCCACCGGCGGCGCCCCGCCGGCCCCGCAGGTTATCACCGACGTCGAGGACCGGCTCGGGGGCAAGCTTATCCACCTTTACGGCCTGACCGAAACGTACGGGCCTAATACCCTCTGCGAATGGCTGGCCGAATGGGACCGCCTTCCGGCCGAAGAGCGGGCCCGGATTAAGGCCCGACAGGGGATTCCCCACCCGACGGCGATCCGGCTGCGGGTCGTGGACGAGCAGATGCGGGATGTTCCCAGGGATGGGCAGACCCTGGGCGAGGTTGTGATGCGGGGCAATACGGTAATGGCAGGCTATTTCCGGGACCCGGAGGCGACGGCCGAGGCGTTTAAGGGTGGCTGGTTCCACAGCGGCGACCTGGGGGTCTGGCATCCCGACGGATATATCGAACTGCGAGACCGCAAAAAGGACATTATCATCTCCGGCGGGGAGAACATCTCGTCGGTTGAGGTGGAGGCTGTGCTCTACTCCCACCCGGCCGTCCTGGAGGTGGCCGTGGTCGGGATGCGTGACCCGTACTGGGGCGAGGTCCCGAAGGCCTACGTCGTGCTCAAGCCGGGGATGTCGGCGACGGCCGAGGAGCTTATCCAGTGGGTCCGGGACCGTCTGGCCCACTTTAAGGCACCGAAGAAGGTCGAGTTCGTACCTGAACTGCCCAAGACCTCGACCGGGAAGATTCAGAAGTTCGTCCTCCGACAGCTGGCTGAACAGGAGTCTGCAAAGGGCTGATTCGACGCTGATGATACAATTTAGATCGGGGGCCGAGCCGGTCGGGTGGCCGCGGGCGCAGGCCGCAAGGTTTGTGCCCGAGGAAAGTCCGGGCTCCCACGGGCAGGGTGCTGGGTAACACCCAGGCGGGGTGACCCGCGGAAAGTGGCACAGAAACCATACCGCCGGACGGCGTAACGGCCGTCCGGTAAGGGTGAAAAGGTGCGGTAAGAGCGCACCAGCAGTCGGGTGACCGGCTGGCTGGCCAAACCCCACCCGGAGCAAGGCCAAGCAGGGGGCGTTGAGGCGGGCCCGTCCGAGCCCCCGGGTAGGCCGCTGGAGGTGGCGGGTAACCGTCACCCTAGATGGATGGCCACCGCGGCCGGGGAATCCCGGCCGTACAGAACCCGGCTTACAGACCGACTCGGCTCCCTTTATTTCCCTGGACCGGCTACCTGGCCGGCCCTTTTATACGGAAGGCCGCCAGGGTCAGCCGGTCCCTTCCGGCCTCAAGGTGGTGGCGCTCGAAGGTAGCCGGGTTGTAGACCACCACGGTAAGGTAAAACGTTCCATCGGTCAGGTGGTCCGGCAACAACAGCCCGTGGTTATCGATAACAGTCGGGCCCGGCTGGTCAAAACCTGCGCCGGGCGGGCCGTCATGCTGGGCGATGAGCTTGCCGGTGGCGTCAAGCACCTGAACGCTAACGTAGGCGTTGGCCGGCCCATCCGGGCCGCCGGTCTCCCACTCCAGCCGGACGCAGAAGGCATCCCCCGGCGCAAGGACTCCGGTGCCGTCCCAGGCCGAAGCCCTGAGTCTGAGCGACTGGCCGAAAGCGGCCTGGACCCCCAGGTTCTGGAAGTTCCCCGGAACCAGGAACCGGGTAATCCTTACGCCTCCGAAGGAATTAACGGGACCGGTCCAGCACAGCTCCCGGTGGAGCTCGGCGTCCAGCTCCGCGGCCGGGTCCGGGAAGGCGAAACCCTGGACGAGCAGCCATAACTGTCCGCCTGGCTTGAGCAACCTGGACAGGGTCAGCCTAAACCGGGGCTCTAATCGGAGGCTGTCTTCGGTCAGGCCGAGGGTGGGGTTGGGCAGACGGTAATGGTCCAGGAGCCAGGTCTGGACGTAGGGGGCCGCCAGAATAACCGCGTCCTGCGGCCGGACCTGGTTCTGCAGGGCGCTAAGGGCCTCCGCAAGCCCCAACTCATGGGGAGCGGTTTCTGAGGCCGCGACGCCTATCTGGTAACCCAGGGCCGCCAGGGTCAGGGCCAGGCCAACGAGGCCGACCAGTAGTCTTCCCCTGAAGTTTCTCAGCCCGGCCACCAGGGCGAGGGTTGCCGCCCCGCCGAGCAGGACTGGCACGGGCCAGAGGCCGTGTCGGGCCCAGACCGGGTCGAGCTGGCCCCGAAGAAGTAGTTCAAGGGGCACCGTCCAGGCCGGGCTCGGCAATTCCCACAGGAGCGGGTCAGTGCTTCCCCGGGGTTGGGGCGCCCGGTTGAAGTCGGTGAGGAAGCCGGCGGCCTGAACAATCAGGCTCAGCCCGGGCAGGGTAACCGTTATGGCCTTAAAAACCGGGCCGCGCTCGGCCCACCCGCCCAGGAGCGGCCCTGAGCCCAGGGCCAGGAATGGCAGGGCCGGCACCAGGAACCGAGGACCCCAGGCGTGCCCGCCGTGCCAGCCGTACCAGGTCCCGTAGAGGACCAGGTGGCCGAGAACCATAAGGGCAGAGGTTACGGCCAGCCGGCGGTGGACCTTCCAGGCGAAGGGTAGTCCGGCCAATCCAATCAGCGCCGCCGGCGCAAAAAACAGCAGCCCCCGGCCCGGACTCCACAAGAGGCCGGGTATGCCAACCCAGGGGGGCGTGCTGAAGGTTTCGACCGGGCTCAGCCCGGCTACCAGGGGGTTGCCAAACCGGACCGCGTTGTAAAGCCCGAGGCCAAGTATCCCCGGCAGGAGTCCGAGGCTGAACCCGAGAAGTCGACCCGATGCCCAAAGCCGGGGCGCGACCAGGGGCAGGATGGCGGGGACCAGGGCCAACGCGGCGGGGCGGGCCAGGGCCGCAAAGCTTAAACCCAGCCCCGCCCCAAAGCTTCCGGCCCAGCCGGAAAATCTGAGTGCTGACAGGCAGGCGGCAACAAGGCCGAGGGCGGCCAGGGGTTCGGTGAAGAAGAATCGAGAGTAAGCCAGGGCCGGGGTAAGCAGGCCCCAGGCGAGGGCGCTCGCGGCAGCCTGGCGCGGCCCAAAGCCGGCCTGTCTGCTCAGGTTAAAGAGGAGCCAGCCCGCGACAGCGGTGACCCCTAGGTTAAGGGTTGTGATTAGCGGGGTAACCGGCAGGCCCGCGCCGGAGGTTATCCGGTAGACAAAAGCCGCTAAAAAGGCGAGAAGGGGGCCCTTTTTGGAGTAGACCTCGCCGGCGGGTCCGAAAGTATTCGACTGGTCAGGAAATCGGGCGGTCCAGGCGTCAAGTCTGGCCTCGAAGTCGCCCTGGTAGGCGATGCTCCAGCCGACAGACAAGGAGGATATATCATCGGCGGAGTAAACGTGCCCGGCGTAGCCGGCTGAGTAGATGGCAAGAAGGACGAGAAATATCGCGGCCCCCAATGTCGGTTCCGATGAAAGTTTTACCGCGCCCTTGCCGGGAGCTCAACCATTGCGCCGTTTGGCCGCTGGTTCGGTTTGCACCATGGGCCGCGGCCAGCTATCATCAAGCTGAGAACCCTGGCGGAGGAGTCAGATGGCTGAAGCAAGCGCCCTGCCGGAAGAGATTGCCGCTCTGGTTGGTCGGGAGTCGCCGCCGGTGACGGTCGCGGTCGACACCGAGCAGATCCGCCGGTTTGCCGAGGCAATCGGCGACCCGAATCCCCTCTATTATGACGAGGACTATGCCCGATCGAAGGGTTTTCGGAGCATCATCGCCCCGCCGACTTTTCTTACGAGTATCGGCCGCTGGCCCTGGCAGCGCCGGGATGAGACCCTCCTTCGGGTCCCGTATGGCCGGGTTGCCATCCATGGCGAGCAGGAGTTTGAGTGGTTCGTTCCGGTTCAGGCCGGCGATACGATTACGATGACGAGCCGGGTCGTTGACATTTACGAGAAAACCGGGCGGTCTGGCCGAATGCTCTTCGTCGTGACCGAAAGCCGTTACACGAACCAGCTCGGTGAGCTGGTTGCCATCGGTCGCAGTACCGGAATTCGGAGGTGACCCGTGGTCGAACAGCAGCTCCCCGGAATTCAGCCCGGCTACGAAATCCCGGCCCTGACCAAGGGGCCCGTCACCCGGGTTCAGCTTGCCAAATATGCCGGGGCGTCGGGCGACTTCAACCCGATCCACCTGGACGACGAGGTTGCCCAGCAATCCGGGGTCGGGCCGACGGTGATCGCCCATGGCATGCTGAGCATGGCCTTTGTCGCCCAGATGCTTACTGACTGGGTTGGTCCGACGAATCTGCGCCGGCTGAGCGTCAGGTTCACGGCGATGGTTCGGCCCGGGGACGTTCTTACCTGCCGGGGCCGGGTCGACCAGGTTCGGACCGAGGACGGGAAGGCCCGGGCTGACTGCGAGGTCTGGATTGATAATCAGCGGGGCGAGCGGGTACTGACTGGTCGGGCTCTCGTTGACCTGCCCCGGAATTAGGGGCGCCGTGACCCGGATTAACGGTCGGCCTCGCCGCGGAATTCCAGCAGCCTGACCTTACCCGTGGTTATTCCCTGAGCAGGGGTAAACCCCGCCGCAATGGGGTAGCCAGGCCGCGGCAGTGACCTGGCCCGGCCCAATGGTGGCCCTTCCGGTAGACACGGTTGCCGAGCGACTGCGAAGCGGATATGACTCAGGGTCGGATTCGGTGTCACTTTATCTGCGGGCCGGTGCGCCGGAGTCATATGCCGGGCTGCGGCGCCAAGTTCAGCGCTGACCTCATGTCGGTGGTCCCGGATGTCCGGCTGGTGGGGGTTGGGGCCTACGAAGTCGAGCTGGCGTCGGGGCGGTGGCAGGTCCGGGCCATGCCATCGGTACTCAGGCTCGAACACGACGGCCTGGCGGTCGATTGGGAAGCTTTCCACCAGATTGTTACCGGAACGCTGGGGGCCTACCTGGATGCCTTCGGCCCCCTACGGCTTGAGACGGCGGTTCTGGGCTGCACCCTCAGCTTGAGTCTCCCGCTTGAGCCGCAGACGCTGGGGCGGATATTCCGGGTCTACCCGGTCCTCACCCACCCGCTGGCTGCCGGGGTGGAGGGCTTTCGGCTTGCGGCGACATTCCAGGGACCGCGCCCTGAAGAGTCATTCCGGGTCTACCTGGCCAGCCAGCCCGGGCCGGACCCCGACCGGCTGGGCGTTATCTTTGAGCTCGAATATTGCCGGCACTTCTTAAGGCCGCCGGCGTCGGGCGAGGTTGCGGACTGGCTGAACATCGCGCCCGCGGTCTTCAAGGAGCTGTTGGGCATCAGCTTGCCCGGATGGGGTGGGGCCGACCTCTAAAATGAGGGACGGCCCCGACCGACCGCGGCCAGGACGGACGAAGCCGTCCACCTTGGCCAGCCCAAAGGCGGGCCAAATGCCGGCGATCCCTGTCGGGGCCGCCCCGGTGCCGAAGGCGGGATTCGAACCCGCACGGGCCTGCGCCCACTGCGCCCTGAACGCAGCGCGTCTGCCAGGTTCCGCCACTTCGGCCCGGTGGAGATAGGGGGACTCGAACCCCCGACCTCGGCGATGCGAGCGCCGCGCTCTCCCAGCTGAGCTATATCCCCTCGTATCCTGTCCCATCTTGGATTATATGAGCCCCAGTTGACCATGTCAAGCAGGGCCAATGCTATACTCTGGGTAGGTAACTTTGTCCTTAGGCTGACAGGGGATTAAAGCGTGACCCGGCGAATCCTCTCCCAGTTTACCGGCTGCCTCCTGACCCCACAGTACTGGGCCCTCGGCCGGGAAGGCCGGTTGGGGTTCTGGGCTGACCTCGCCGCGTCGCTTGCCCAGGGGGCCCAGGCCGTCTACTACTACCAGGTGTTTCCGGCCCGGACTGATACTGATTTTATGGTCTGGGCTTCCGTCGAGGCTGATGGCAATGAAGCCTTCGACCGGTTTTCGACGGCCTGGGGCGGACCCTGGGTCGGTTCCGGGCCCTGGTCGAGCCGAGGATTGCCCTCTGGGGCTACACCCGGCCGTCCATTTACGCGCCGGGGAGCCGCTCGGCCCAGGATATCGACCCGTTTGCCCCGGAACGGGAAAGGTACATGGTCGTTTACCCTTTCTCGAAGACAACGGACTGGTATCTGATGAGCAAGGACGCCCGCCAGGGCATGATGAACGAGCACATCCGGCTGGGCCGGCAGTTCGAGGAAGTAAAGCAGCTTCTGCTTTACTGTACCGGCCTTCAGGACCAGGAGTTTGTTGTCGCTTATGAGACCCCCGACCTGGTCCGGTTTTCGGAGCTGGTTATCGCTCTCCGTTCAACAGAGGCCCGCCGCTACACCCTGCGGGATACCCCAATTCTGACCGGAATTTACCGGCTCCCTGAAGACCTTGCCGGCATCTTCAGCTGAGTTTAATGACCGGGTCCTGCGGGCCTGCCGGCGCGAGCCTGTCGACCGCACCCCGGTCTGGTTCATGCGGCAGGCTGGCCGGGCTTTGCCCGAATACCGGCGCCTGCGAGAGCGCTATAGCCTCTTTGAGCTGATTCGGAATCCGGGGCTCGCTGCCGAGGTTACCTGCCTCCCTGTCAGGGTGCTGGGGGTGGATGCGGCTATCCTCTTTGCCGACCTTACCCTGCCCTACCTGGGGCTCGGGGTCGAGTTTGAGGTTGTCGAAAACCGGGGGCCGGTCATTGCCCGGCCCCTCCGGTCTGAGGCCGACGTTAAAAAGCTGCGGCCGCTGGACCCGGAAGCCGACCTGGGGTTTGTTCTCGAAACCGTTCGCCTCGTCCGGCGGGACCTGAAGGTTCCCCTTATCGGCTTTGTCGGGGGACCCTTTACCCTGGCGGCGTACCTGGTGGAGGGCGGTCCAGCCCGGGACTTTCCGGAGACCCGGGCCCTCATGTACGGGCGCCCGGACCTCTGGGACCGGCTGATGGGCATTCTGACCGAGTCAGTAAGCCGGTTTGCGGTCGCTCAGGCCCGGGCCGGAGCCCAGGTTATTCAGGTTTTCGACAGCTGGGTTGGGGTTCTCGGGCCCGAAGCTTATGCCCGGTGGGTCCTGCCATATTCGGCCGCGGTCTTCCGGGCGATTGCCGGCGCCGGAGTGCCGGCAATCCATTTCGGAACCGGAACGGCGGGCCTGCTTGAACTGATGCGGGAGGCCGGCGGTGATATCATTGGCCTGGACTGGCGGATTGAACTCGGGTCGGCCTGGCAGCGGCTCGGTGGTGGGGTTGGGGTTCAGGGAAACCTCGACCCCGCCGCGCTGCTGGCTCCCTTTGAGGTTGTCACGGCCGAGGCCCGCCGAATTCTCCGGGCGGCCGGGGGACGGCCGGGCCACATATTTAATCTCGGCCATGGGGTCTTGCCTGGCACCCCGGTTGATAGTCTCAAGGCCCTGGTCGACCTGGTCCACGTCGAAACCTGCGGGGGGAACGAAAATGGCTAACAGATACGGTGTCCTTGTCATGGCTTATGGTACGCCCGCCTCGGCGGCTGAGGCCCACGTCCGGCCCTACCTGGAACACATCCGCCACGGTCGGCCGGTATCCGATGAGGCGGTGGCCGACCTTCAGCGCCGCTACGAGGCGATTGGCGGCTACTCGCCCCTGATTGAGCTTACGGCCCGGCAGGCCCGGGGACTGGCTTGCCGGCTGGCCGAACTCGCCCCCGACGTCGGATGGGATGTCGGCCTCGGGATGAAGCACAGCCCGCCGTTTATCGCCGAGGGGCTCCGTCAACTGGCTGAGGCCGGCCCGGAAGTTATCATCCTGCTCCCCCTGGCGCCCCACGCGTCCCGGTTCACGACCGAAGAGTACTTTGTGGCGGCCCGGAAGGCCGCGGCTCAGGCCGGCCTGGACACCCCGCTGGTCCCGGCCCGGGAATGGCACACCCACCCCCGGTTTATCCGGGCCTGGGCCCGGCGGGTCCAGGCCGCCCTGGAGTACCTCCCGCCGGGAACAGCTGTCGTCTTTACTGCCCACAGCCTTCCGGCCCGGATCCTCGGATGGAACGACCCGTACCCGACACGTATCGAAGAGACCGCGGCTGCCGTTGCCCGGGCCACAGGCCTGGTCGGCTGGAGGGTCGCCTACCAGAGCGCAAGCCAGACCGGCGAGCCGTGGCTTGGACCGGATATCCTTGAGGTCATCGAGGAGCTGGCCCGCCAGGGGATACCAGCCGTCCTGGCGGTGCCAGTCGGATTCGTCGCCGACCACCTCGAGGTCCTTTACGACCTGGAGATTGAGGCCCGGGCGAGGGCCCAGGCCCTGGGCCTTCAGTTCGGCCGTACCCCGTCGCTCAACGATGACCCGGACTTTCTGGCGGCCCTGGCCGATTCGGTCCT
Organism: Chloroflexota bacterium; assembly: GCA_030549955.1. Classification (GTDB taxonomy): domain Bacteria; phylum Chloroflexota; class Dehalococcoidia; order JAUQQI01; family JAUQQI01; genus JAUQQI01. Next base: position 221 of record JAUQQI010000060.1, on the reverse strand, counting down.
CAGGACCGTGCGGGAGCTGGCCAGCCGATGAGAGAGACCCGGACGCTTGCTGTCGTTGGGGGCGGAATAAGCGGCCTGTCCGTCGCCTATTTTGCCGGGAAACTGCTCGGTGCCGGGGCCGAAATCCGGGTTTTCGAGGCGGCTGACCGCCTGGGCGGCAAGGTAGCAACCCTGCGGACCGACGAATTTTACGTCGAACTCGGTGCTGATTCGCTGGTTGC
>JAUQQI010000130.1 GCA_030549955.1 Chloroflexota bacterium | reverse complement strand
TTCTCAAACCCGGCGGCATCGAGGTTGCGGACAGCCCGGCCCTGCGGGCCCGGGATATCCTGGTTGAGAAGTTTGGCGCCCCCAGGGAAGTTGTCCTCGTGGTCCTCACAGCCCCGGGCGGCGCCGCCAATCCGACCCTGCGGCAAACGGCCGGCGAGGTGGCGGACAGACTCCGGTCGCTACCCCGGCTCATCTCCGTCTCCGACCCCCGGACCGGTCAGGCCGGTCGGTCGCTCTACCTGGCGGTCAACCTGGACGCGTCCCTGGACGAGGCGATGGCCATGGTCCCGGACATCGACGCCGTTGTCGAATCGAGCCTGCCCCGGGACGGCCCGATTCGAGCCTACCTGACCGGCGGGCCGGCGGTCTACCGGGCGTTTACCGACGTGACCGAAGAGGACCTGCGCCGGGCCGAGTTTTACACGTTCCCCATTGCGATGGTGGTCTTGCTCTTCGTCTTCGGGTCTGTCGTGGCTTCGCTCATGCCCCTGGCGGTCGGCCTGGCCGCGGTCACCATCACCCTGGCCGCCCTCTACGGCCTCGGGCACCTTACGGACGTTTCGGTCTTTGCGATGAACACCGCCTCCATGATCGGCCTCGGGGTGGCCATCGACTATTCCCTCCTTATCGTCAGCCGCTTCCGGGAGGAGCTGGCGGCCCATCCGGTTCCAGAAGCCCTGGCCCGCACGGTTGAGACCGCGGGCGAAGCCGTCCTCTTCTCAGGCCTGGCCGTAATCATCGGCCTCAGCGGCCTGCTCTGGGTCGGGTTCCGGTTTATCCAGTCCATCGGCCTCGCCGGGGCCATCGTGGTCGCTGTCTCCGTCACAGCCGCCCTGACCCTTCTTCCGGCCTTGCTGGGGATTCTGGGCCCCCGGGTTAACCTCATGACCGTCGCCCGCCCCCAGGCCACCGAGCGCTTCTGGGGAGCCCTGGCCCGGCGGACCGTTCGCTGGGCCGTACTCGTCTTTATCGTGGTGACGGTCGGCCTCCTTGGGCTGGCCTCGCCAGTCCGCCGGATGGAAGTTGGCGTGCCTGGCGTCGAGAACCTGCCCGCCCACGTGCCGGCCCGGGTCGGCTGGGAGCTCTTCCGGGCCGAGGTTCCCGAGCAGGAAGCGTCGCCCATCAACGTTGTCGTGAGAACCGGGTCCCAGTGGTTGACCCAGGAAAAGCTTGAGCAGCTCTTTGAACTTACCCGCAACCTCTCGGCCGACCCCGGCGTCGACCGGGTTCAGGGTCTGACAACCCTCGTACCCGACGCCGACCCGGTCCGACTCGGGGAGATTCTTGCCCTTCAGACGGTTCGACCGGATCCCCGGCTGACGGCGGCCGTCAGCCAGTTTTACCGGGATGATGTCTTCCTCTTTCGGGTTATCCCGAAAGACCCGCCCGGTTCGCAGGCCGCCCGGGAGCTGGCCGACCGCCTCCAGCGGCTTTCGGTGCCGGCGGGCTGGGAACTGCTGGTGGGCGGGCAGAGTGCCGGCGAGCGGGACTTTATTAACAGGCTTTACCGTGACTTTCCGAAGGCGGTCGGGTTTGTCCTGGCCCTGATGTACGTGGTCCTGCTCATCACGTTCAGGTCGGCGGTTTTGCCCCTCAAGGCCGTAATCATGAACACCCTGTCAATTCTCGGCGCTTATGGTGCCCTCGTTCTGATTTTCCAGGATGGCCGCTTCGCCGGCCTGCTCAACTATACACCGACCGGTTGGGTCGACGCGATGGTGCCGGTCCTGATGTTCTGTACCCTTTTTGGGCTGAGCATGGACTACGAGGTCTTTTTGCTCAGCCGGATCCGGGAAGAATACCTGACAACTAAGGACAATACCGGGGCAGTTGCCGCGGGCCTGGAGCGAACCGGCCGCATCGTTACGAGTGCGGCCTTTATCCTGATAGTTGTTGCCCTCTCGTTCAGCCTTGGGGGCCTCCTGACCATCAAGAAGATGGGCCTGGGCCTTGCCATCGCCATCGCCCTTGACGCCTCCGTTGTGAGAGCCCTGCTGGTGCCGTCAACAATGGCCCTGCTCGGCGACTGGAACTGGTGGCTCCCGTTCCGGAGACCAGGATGAGGCTGGCGGCGTCGATTCTTTCGGCGGACTTTGGCCGGCTTGAAGAGCAGCTGAGGGAAGCGATTGCCGGCGGCTGCGACTGGATTCACTTCGACGTGATGGACGGTCACTTCGTGCCCCAGATAACTTTCGGGGTCCCGGTCGTGGCCAGCCTGCGACCCCGGTTCACCGAGCCTTTCGATGTCCACCTGATGGTCGAGCGGCCCGAACACCAGATTGAGAAGTTCGTCGAGGCCGGGGCCGACCTCATCACCTTCCACTGGGAGGCGACAGCCCACCCCCACCGGCTGGCCAGGCTGATTCGGGAATCTGGCCGCCGGGCCGGGATTGCGATAAATCCCGGGACGCCGGTGGAGGTCCTTACCGACCTTCTTGAAGAAGTCGATGTGGTGCTGGTGATGTCGGTGGACCCCGGCTATGCTGGCCAGGCGTTCCTGCCCCGGAGTCTTGGCCGGGTCCGGCGGCTCAAGCGGGTCATTGAGCAGGCCGGCCTGCCGGTGGAAATCGAGGTTGACGGGGGGATAAATCCGACCAACGCCCGTTCAGTTTACGAGGCCGGGGCCGATATCCTGGTGGCGGCCTCGGCCCTCTTCAACCAGAGACTCTCACCAAGGACCGCCGCCGAACAGCTGAAAGCAGCGCTACGGTTCGGGGCCTAAAGCGCCCCGGCCCGGGACATCGTCCGAAGGCACCGGGTGCAGATGTGAACCCGGCGCCGCACACCCCCGAGGCTGAGCCGCCGGTACTGGACGTTGGGCTGCCAGTCCCTCGGCGTCCGGCGCTTCGAATGGCTCACGTTCCGACCGAACGACCGGTGCTTGTTGCAGAAGTCACACTTTGCCATTTGAACCCACCGTCGGAGATTATAACATAGCCTTCAGGCCGGCCGTCGGGCAACCACTAGCCGAACGGGCTCCGGTTCGATTGCCTCGATAAGCCGTGGCTCCCTGAAGCCCACCGCCTCGAGCCAGCCGCACACTTCACGGACGGTGTGAGCCCGGCCCCGGTCCGTTGAGACGAGCATGTGCAGGTCGAACAGGACAGCATCGAGGGGGCCGGTCCGATCCTCGGCCAGGAAAAACTCCCTGACAGCTACGATCCCACCCGGTTTCAGGGCCGCAAGACTTCTCCGAAGGAGTCGCCCGGCTTCGGCCTCGTCCTCAGCGACCAGCACCCCGAAGAGGAGGGCGAGGTCGAATTCGGCATTCCCGAGGGAATCGTTCTTAAAGTTGCCGGCCTGGACTTTGACCCGTTCGGCGACGCCGGCCCGGCCTATAAGCTCGGCCGCCACTTCGACGACGGGCGGCAGGTCGAAAACCACGGCCTCAACGTTCGGGTAGCGCTGGGCCAGGGCAATGCTGTAGGCCCCGTGACCCCCGCCGATGTCGATGACCCGGGCCGGGCGGTTTGCCGGGATAAACGGCCCCAGGAGGTCGGCCACAACCGGGGCAGCTGTCCGGGCCGCATCATAAAGGGCCAGCTCAAAGTCTCGGACCCAGCGCGGGTCAGGCTCATCCTGAACGTTCTCGGGCGGCCGGGTGCCCCGCCGAACGGCCTCATCAAGCCGGACCCAGCGCCGGTAGAAGACCCCTTCCCGCCGGACGAGGTTTCCCACATAGAAATCCGTCTCCTGAGCCAGGCACGCCAGGGCCACCGGACCATTAGCGTATCCGTCGGGGCGTTTTTCCAGGAGGCCGAGGGCAACCGCGGCATTGAGGAGCCTGGCCAGGCCGGTCGGGTCGGTTCCGGTCCGGCGGGCCAGCTCCTCCGGGGTCACGGTCCCGGTGCCCAGGGCCTCGAAAACTCCCAGCTCGGCGCAGGCGATGAGAACCCGGGCCGACCGGTAGTTCTGGAGAAGTTCAAGGATGGACCGACGGTACTCGTAGCCCACGGGCTTAATTTTAACAAAAGCCGACAGGGCCAGCTTAAATTGACATGCCGGGGCCGGCGTGGTATCATCGGGCGACAGCCGAATAATGGCGCGGGAGCTTGGGTTAGCCAGGCTGAGAGGGCGGCCGCATACGCCGCCGACCGCCAGAACCTGACCCGGGTAATGCCGGCGTAGGGAGGCCTTGGTAACGCAGAGCCGCCACAGCGCCCCAAGGCCTGTGGCTTCAATATTTCTCGGAGGAGGAGACCGATGGCCGGGAAATTCACCGCCGAACTCTGGGAAAGTATCGCCCCAATCTACCGGGCAATCCTGGACCACCCGTTTATCCGGGGCCTTACCGATGGGTCGCTGGCCGAAGAATCGTTCAGGTTCTACGTGATTCAGGACGCCCTTTATCTTAAGGACTTCGCCCGGTCCCTGGCGCTGGCCGCGGCAAAGTCGCCCCAGGATCCCTGGTGTGAAATGTTCGCCGACCATGCGAAAACGGCCCTGGTTGTCGAGCGGGCCCTCCACGAAAGCTTTTTTAAGGACTGGGGCCTCTCGCCCGAGCAGGTGGAGCGGACCCCAATGGCTCCGACGAACCTTGCTTACACCTCCTACCTACTGCGAGTAGCCTACGCAGCGCCCTTTGAAGAGCTACTGGGGGCGCTGCTCCCTTGCTACTGGATCTACTGGGAGGTCGGTAAGGCCCTGGAAGAAAAAGGCTCCCCAAATCCCCTCTACCAGCGCTGGATAAACACTTACGCCTCGGAAGAGTACGCAAGCGTCGTCCGCCAGGTTCTCGACGTCACCGAGCAGGCTGTGGCCGACCTGCCAGAGGGCAGGCGGACCCCGGTCCGTCATCACTTCGTAACCACGAGCCGCTACGAGTGGATGTTCTGGGACGCCGCCTACCGGCTGGAAACCTGGCCGGTCAGCTGAGACACCAACCGGAGGTTCACCCATGGCCCCCAGCGCAACTCAGCTCGTCCAGGAAAGGAAAGATCCGATCCGGCCCCTTGACGAACAGATTCTTAATCATCCGTACCTGGCGGCCCTCGAGGACGGCCGGGTTCGGCGGGAAGACCTGAAAATCTTCGCCGGCCAGCAGTACCACATCATAACCAGCGACCTGGCCAGCTTTGGCCGTCTCCTCGCCCGGCATTCGAGCCTGGCGAGCCGGAACTTTATCATAAGCCTCATCCAGGGCGAGGCCGCCGCCCTTGATGCCCTCCTTAAATTCGCCGGTGCCCTCGGCCTGGGCCCGGCTGACCTTGAAGAGTTTGACCCGATTCCCGGCGGCCACGCCTACACCGCCTTTGTCGCCTGGCTCTCCTTCCACGGGACCGATGCCGAGGTCGCGGCGGCGTTTCTGGTCAATCTGCCGGCCTGGGGCGCGAACTGCGGTCGGATGAGCCGGGCCCTCCGGGAGCGCTACGGCCTGACCCCGGACCAGGTGGCCTTCTTCGACCTCTTTGCCCGCCCCGACCCGGCCTTCGAGGCGTCGGCCCTCGAAGTCATTCAGGCCGGGCTCGACCGGGGGGTAAGTCCGCCTCGGATAAGCCGGGCCGCCAGGCTCCTTCAGGCCTACGAGCTTATGTACTGGGACGCGATGTACAGGGCGGGTGGCTAGGACATTTTTGCAGCCGTCCGGCCGTTTGGGGTAAAATCGGCCGTAGCGCTCCTGGTGGAGGGCGGAAGGAGCATGGGGGCAATCTTTGTCCGCGACGGCCTTTCGGGCCTGGTCGGGGCGGTGGTTATGGTCGGCCTGTGGCACGTTCCCCGGCTCTGGAACGGCGAAGGCCTTGACCTGAGCCGGGTCATTGTGACAAAGTTTCTCGGGTTCCACGCCAACTCTTATTCCCAGCTCGGCCTCGCCGCCCACCTCCTCGTCGGGTTCGTTCTCGGGGTGGTCTACGGCGGCATCTTCCACCCGTTCCCAAAGTCCCTGGAGGTACTCAACGGCCTGCTTTACGGTCTGCTCCTCTGGCTCATCCTGATGGTTGGGGTCTTGCCTGCCGTCGGCGAGGGCTATTTTGGCGTCAAACTGGGTCGGCCGGCTCGCCTCTCCAGCCTCGTCTCCCACCTGGTCTACGGTCTCATCCTTTCGGCAGTCTATCTTCTCTGGTAGCCGCCGGACCGCTCAGCTGAGGCAGGGGCGGCGCGGGTGGACCCGTAAGTGCTCCGCCGTAACGATGGCCTCGAACTGAGCCGCGGCCTCCTCGAGCCGGTCCGGATAATTGATGATGATGTAATCAAACAGGGGCAGCGACGCCACCTCCTCCCGCGCCTTCTTTAGCCGCCGTTCCAGCTCCACCGGGGATTCGGTCCGCCGGGCCTTCAGCCGCCGGATAAGTTCCTCTTCAGTCGGCGGCGTCAGGAAAATCAAGACCGCCTCCGGGCAGAGCTGACGGATGGCCCGGGCACCCTGGACGTCGACCCGCAGAAGAACGTCTTTGCCCCGGGCCAGGGCCTGCCGGACCGGCTCCCTGGGGGTGCCGTACCAGTGGCCGTAGACCTGGGCGTACTCGAGGAGTTCGCCCCCGATGCGGAGCCGCTCAAACTCCTCCGCTGAGACGAAGATGTAGTCTCGCCCCGCAATCTCGCCCGGGCGCGGCGGGCGGGTTGTCACGGTGACGACCCTGAAGACGTCAAGGCCCCGGCGCTCCAGGCATTCAATCAGGCTGTCCTTGCCCGAGCCGGACGGTCCAGACAGGACCAGCAGGAGGGGCGTACGCTGGCGGGGAATACCGGGACCGGGCGTCGCCTGGTCCATCATGCCGGCCGAAGGCGGGCAACCGGCCCGGCGAGTTCGGCGAGGGTTTCCCAGAAGCCCGGGTAGGAGACCGCGACCGTTTCGGCCCCAACCACCCGGGTCTCGCCGGAGGCAACGAGGGCGGCGACGGCCCAGGACATGGCTAGGCGGTGGTCGCCCCGGGCGTCAAGTTCGGCCCCGGCAAGCCCGGCCGGTCCGGTGATGACCAGCCCATCCGGTTCTTCCCGGACCGCAACCCCGAGTCGGGTCAGGCCGTCGGCAACTCCAGCCAGCCGGTCGCTCTCCTTCACCCGCAGTTCGGCCGCGTCCCCAATGACGGTCGTCCCCTCCGCAAAGCAGGCTACCAGGGCCACCAGGGGTAGTTCATCGATAAGTCGGGGAATCAGACTGCCCCTGACCTCCGCCGCTCTCAGCTTCGACGACCTCGCGACGACGGTTCCGACCGGCTCCCCCGCCGCCTCACCCATCACCTCGGCGCGCACGTCGGCCCCCATCAGGTCCAGGACCTCGAGGAAGCCGGTTCGGGTCGGGTTCAGGCCAACGCCCTCAACGGTTACTTCGGCATCCGGGTGCACCACGGCCGCCGCCACCCAGAAGGCTGCCGAGCTGAAATCCCCGGGGACCCGGGCCCGGATCGGCGGAATTCGAGTCGGGGGCGTAACCTGGGCCGCAAAGCCCCCTTCGGCATCGACCCGGGTTTCAACATGGACCCCCAGACCCCTGAGGAGACGCTCGGTGTGGTCCCGGGACGGTGCCGGCTCCACAACCGTAGTCGGGCCGTCGGCGTAGAGGCCCGCCAGCAGCACGGCCGACTTGACCTGGGCGCTGGCGACCGGCGACCGGTAACAAATCGCTCGCAGGTCCCCACCCCGGACCGCAAGGGGCGCGAACCGGTCCCCAACCCGGCCCATAATCTGCGCCCCCATCGCGGTGAGGGGCCGGACAATCCGGTCCATCGGCCGCCGGCGCAGGGAATCGTCCCCGGTCAGGACGCTGAAAAAGGGCTGGCCGGCCAGGATGCCGGCCAGAAGCCGCATTGTCGTCCCGCTGTTGCCGGCGTCCAGAACATCAGCAGGCTCTTCAAGCCCCCGCCGGCCCCGGCCCGAGACCCGGAGCCGCCCCCCCTCGAGGCGGGTTCGGACGCCCAGCCGATTCAGACAGGCGAGGGTTGAAAGGCAGTCGGCCGCTTCGAGAAAGCCTTCGATTTCGGATTCACCGTCGGCGACGGCCGCGAGCATCGCGAGCCGGTGGGAGATCGACTTATCACCGGGCACCCGCACCCGGCCGTAAAGCTTCCGGACGGGTCCGCGGATGACCGCAACCTGCGACGCGGCCATCGGCCTATTTCGACTTCTTGCCGTTCTCGTCAGGCTTCGGCGGCCGGAGGGCCTCCTGGGACGCCCTGGCCAGACGCTCCCCAAACAGGAACGACATCATGCTCTCGCCCATGCCAGGCACCCGGGGCCCGGGCTCGACCCCCACGGTTCGGGGCGACCGGAGCCACCGCTCGCGGGCGTCGTGGGTTTGCTTGAATTCCTCGCCCAGGGCCTGACCGCCCTCGGCAATGAGGGCCCGGTACCGCTTAAGCTCCTCGATGAAGATGTCAACCCAGCGGATGATGCTCTCCCGGTTGGTCAGCATGATATCCCGGTTCATAATCGGGTTTCCGGATGCGAGCCGGGTCAGGTCCCGGTAAGCCGTGGCCGCCAGCTTCGCCATCTCCCGCCAGGCCGGGCTCCGGGTCGTGCTCGCAACCAGGGCCGACGAGATAACAATCGGCAGGTGGCTGACCGCCGCCACGAAGCTGTCGTGCTCGGTCGCATCGACGAAATACGGCTCCGCCCCCAGCAGGCCCACGAGATTTACGACCGTATCCACCGCCCGCTCCGATGCCTTTACAGACGGCACCAGACAGTAGACCGCGTCCTTAAAAAGCTCGGCGTCGGCCGCATCCGGCCCGGAGGTCTCCTTGCCGGCCATTGGGTGGCCACCGACAAAATGAACCGAATCGGGCAGCAGCTCCTCGGCCCAGCGAAGGACCTGGGCTTTTGTCGACGCCGTGTCGGTGAGAATCGCCCCTTCGGGCAGATGCGGGGCAATTACCTCCAGGACCTCCTTAACGGCCCCCACCGGCACCGCGAGGATAATCAGCCCGGCCCGTTCGACCGTCCGAATGAGGTTCCATTCGGTCCGGTCCACGGCCCCGAGCTTCTTCGCCTTCGCCGCATGTTCCGGCTCCCGGTCATGGCCGACAATTTCGACGTCCTGAAGCTTTGCCCGCTTCAGGGCCAGCCCAATGGACGTCCCAATAAGACCCGTTCCGATGATCGCGACCCTGTTCATCTGGACTACCCTCCGGTCACATCAGTCTGCGGCCCACCACGATCTGAGTCGCTACCTGCAGGGCCGGCCCAATGACCCCGCTGATGATCCCGGCGCGCAGAAAAACATCCAGCGCCAGGATCATAATGAGGAGGGCCGGACCCCAGGTAAACTCGAGCCTGGCCACGGGCGCCGCCAGGTGGCGCGGGAGGACCCCGACCAGGATCCGGTACCCGTCTAAGGGCGGAAGCGGCAGCAGGTTGAAAACGGCCAGGGCCAGGTTAATCACAATAGTATAGCCAACCACCTCGGCGAGGATGAATCCCGGGTCCCAGACGTCGAAAAGGTCCCACAGCCGCCAGAACGTGAGAACATAACCCGGCGGATGCCAGGCCAGCAATCGCTCCCGGATAACGAGGCCCAGGAGGCCGGCCAGCACCACATTGCTCACCGGCCCAGCCAGGGCAACCAGGGCCATCCCCACCCGGGGCGATACACCCCGGAAGTTAAGGGGGTTGACCGAGACGGGCTTTCCCCACCCGAAACCGACGAAAAGGAGCATCAGCGTTCCGACCGGGTCGAGGTGGGCCAGAGGATTGAGTGAGAGCCGCTTCAGGAACCTGGGGGTTGGGTCCCCAAGCTTGTCAGCAACAAAGGCGTGGCTGAACTCGTGGATTGTAATTCCGGCGATAAGGGCAACGAACAGGCTCAACCCGAGAATCGGAAAAATAACGGCGAACGCGACGGGGTCGCGGAAGAGGAGGCCCAGGAACTGGAAGATCATCTAATCAATTGGCCAATCTTCAACCACTGACGGCGCAGGGCACTGCGTTTCGCACCCAAGGCCATTATACCAGAACCGTCAGCCTGCTGCCGGCACCCTATAATAGTGGGCGGAGGTGGGCAGAGATGACTTTTCTCTCGACACCGGAACGTCGCCTGACGGCCGCCGCCGGCCTCATTCCCGTGGCGGTCGCGGTCAACATCGGGGTGGGGGAGATTGTAGCCCGGCTTCAGATTCCCCTTTACCTCGATTCGGTCGGCACCGTCCTGGTCGCGGCCCTGGCGGGTCCCTGGGTCGGTCTTATAACCGGGGTTCTTTCGAACCTCGCCTGGGGCCTCCTGCTCCGGCCGACTGCGGCCCCCTTCGCGATTACGGCCGCCGTCATCGGCCTTTTGAGCGGCTTTCTGGCGGCCAGGGGCCTCTTCTCAGCCTGGTGGAAGGCCCTGCTCGGCGGGCTTTTCACCGGCCTCGTTTCCGCGCTCGTCTCGGCCCCGATCGCGGCCTACGTCTTCGGCGGGGTGACCGGGGGCGGGTACGACCTCATCGTCGCCCTCCTGCTCGCCGCAGGGCGGAACCTCATTGAGGCCGTCCTGACCCAGTCCATTATCACCGACCTGGTCGACAAGGCTATAACTTTTCTGCTCGTGTGGGCCGTGCTCAAAAACCTTCCTACCAGGTATTTTGAGCGGTTTCGCTGAACTCAAGCCGGCCAGCTGGACCCCGGCAACCTGGGTCGGAATCGCCGCCGGCCTCGCCCTGGCCGCCTTCGCGGCCGAGGCCTTGATGCTTTCGGCATGTCTGCTCGCTGTTGAGTTCATCCTGGCGGCCGGCTCGGGCCGGCTCAGACCCTTCCTCGCCGTCCTGGTCGCCGTCCTCGGCCCTGTCGGCCTCTCCCTCTTCATCGTTCACGGCCTTTTCCATCCCGGGGCCGTTCCGACGGCGTCCGGTCCGCTCATGGTTCGTCCGGAGGGTCTCGCCTTTGCCGGGCGAACCCTCGGCCGCCTCGCCGTCCTGAGCGGGGCCATTCTACTGGCCACGCTTGGCTTCCCACCGGGCCGCCTCCTGCGGGACCTTACCGGCCGGGGCATTCCGCCGGCCGTAGCCTACGGGCTGGTCGCGGCCGTCCGCTTTGTGCCCGAAACCCGGGCCCGGGCGCGCCGGATCATTGCCGCCCAGCAGACCCGGGGCCTTGTCCTGGACCGCAACCCGCTCCGCCGGGTCCGGGCCCTCGGCGCCCTGGCCCGTCCCCTCCTCCTATCGGTGCTGGCTGAGGCTGAGGCCCGGGCGACCACCCTTGAACTCCGGGGCTTCTGGGTCCGCCCGGCCTACCCCCCCGAGGAACTGGCCGCCGAGCGGCTCATCCGCTGGGGGACGGTTTTCGCCGGGGGCCTCGCCCTGATCCTCGGCCGCCTGGGGATTCTTTAAGTCAAATGGGGCCCCTGCTGGAAGTTCGGCTCGACCGGGTTCATTACCGGGCAACCCCGACTCCCATCCTCACGGACCTAGACCTCAGGCTTCATCCCGGCGAGGTCGTCGGCATCGCCGGACCTTCCGAAAGCGGGAAAACGACGCTCGCCTATCTGCTGGCGGGCCTGGTTCCCAGCACCGTTCGGGCGGCCGCCTCGGGCCGCCTGGTGGTTGGGAACCAGACGTATGACTTCAGCCGGCCGGTCGACCGGCGGGACTGGCTCCGGAGGGTCGGGCTCGCCTTTTCGGAACCTTACTACCAGCTAACCGGGGCCGTTGACACCGTCGCCGAAGAGGTTGGCTTTCCCCTGGAGAACCTCGGCGTCAACCCGGCCGGGGTCCGGGACCGGGTCAGGGCCATTCTGGATGAGTTCGACCTAGGACCGCTCGCCGGCCGGTCCCCTTTCGAGCTTTCCGTTGGCCAGCAGCAGCGGGTCGTCCTGGCCGCAACCGTGGCGCCCGAGCCGCAGGTTCTCCTCCTTGACGACGCCTTTGAACACCTGGACCCGGCCGGCTGGAACGCCCTTCGGGCTGTCCTGGGCCAGCTGCGGGCCCGGGGTGGGGCGGCGGTGGTCCTCAGCGGCCGGCGCCGTTACCTGGAACACCTCGCCGACCGGACCTTCTGGCTTGAAGGCGGCCGGCTCCGGCCGCTCCCGGCCAGGTCGGCCCGACCCCCCGAGCGGATACCGCCCGGCTCTCCCGGCCCGGTCGTTGCCGAGGTCGACAACCTCCATGTCGGCTACCGGCCCGGGGAAGCGGTCCTCCGGGGGATCTCGTTCCAGGTTCGGGCCGGCGAGGCCCTGGCCATTCTTGGCCCGAACGGGGCCGGGAAATCGACCCTGCTGATGGTTTTGCTTGGCCTCTTAAGGCCGTGGTCGGGACGGGTCAGCATTCTGGGCCTCGATGCCGGACGGGAGCCGCCCTGGCGCCTGGCCCAGGCCATCGGGTATTTGCCTCAGAATCCAACCGAGGCCCTCTTCGGGCCGACGGTTCGGGATGACGTCGCCTTCGGCCCCCGGAACCTTGGCCTGCCCCGGGGAGAGGTCCAGCGCCGGGTCGAAACCTGGCTTGCGGCCGCCGGCCTCGGTGGCCCGCC
>JAUQQI010000266.1 GCA_030549955.1 Chloroflexota bacterium | reverse complement strand
ATAAAGGCTGAGAGGGCCGTGTTCGGGTCCGGGATTATAAAATACTTGATCCCGTCAAGATACGGTCGGCCTTCGATATGGTACTCCGGATTTTTCACGAGCTCGACGCTGACGCCCCGGACGTGCTCTTTGAATTTAAAGGGCCCCGTCCCGACCACGTCGCTTTTCATATCGCCTTTGGCATCGAGGATATCCTTGGGGTAGATGACGTTCCAGCCCTGGGCAAGGTTCGGCAGCAGGGATGGGTTCGGCCGCTTGAGGACAAACCGGACGGTATAGTCGTCGGGGGTTTCGATTCCGTCCACGGCTGAAAACGCACCCTGACGGGGACTCACAACACCTTTCGGCGGCCAGATGATCCGCTCAAAGCTGGCCTTGACATCCTCAGCCTTGAAGGGCTTACCGTGGTGGAATTTTACGCCGCGCTTGAGGTGGAACGTGTAAACCTTGCCGTCGGAGCTCACGTCCCACCGTTCGGCCAGGTCGGGGATTACCCGGTTCGGGTCCTGGGGGTCAAACTGGACCAGCAGGTTATAACAGGGAGCGAGGGGCCAGAGGACCATGTAGGTTGAGTTCTGGTGAAGGTCATAGTTGGGTGGGTCACCCCCTGTCCAGGCCGTCAGAACGCCCCCGTACCGCGGCTGGTCCCCGCCGGCTACCGGGCCCTGCGTCGTGCCGGCCTGCTGGGGGGCGCAGCCGGCAAGGGCCAGGCCGAAGGCGGCCCCCAACCCGAAGAACTCCCGTCGGGTCCACTCCTTACCTGCCATGGTGCTGCCCTCCGTGGGGTCAAACTGACGCCTGATTAGAACACACGGGCCGCCCGTTTGTCAATACGCGCAAACTCTTCTGGAGGGCTTTCCGGACCGACCCGCCCCCGTGCCAGGATAGCCGGGAAACGCACCCGGCAGAGGAGCCGGGGAATGAGGGCCAGAAGTTCGCCCGCAGGCCATAAGCACCAGGACCCCGAAAGCTTGGTCCTTCCCGACCGAATCAGTTTGCCGGCGGCCCGCTCGGCTTCCCGGGCCGCCTTTCGGCTATAATTGTGCCCGATGGACGAAACCGAACTGAACCCGACGGAACAGCGGATCCTGGAGTTTATTGGCGCCCGCCTCCGGACGACGGGGCTTCTCCCAACGGTGCGGGAGATCGGTCAGGCCGTCGGTCTCCGGTCGAGTGCAACCGTCCACCGTTACCTCCAGCGGCTCGAGCAGCTCGGCTACATCCGGCGTCTGCCCCGACTGGCCCGGGCCATCGAGGTTCTCCGGCCCGTCGATGAACCTGCCCAGCGGGTCCCGGTCCTGGGTCTCACCCGGGCCGGCGCCCCGATCCTGGCCGTCGAAGAGGCCGGCAAATACCTCGGCCTCGGGCAGGCGGTCGGACCGGCCGGCGACTTCTTTGCCCTGGAGGTCACCGGCGACAGCATGACCGGGGCCGGCATCATGCCGGGGGATTTTGTGGTTGTCCGACGTCAGGCGACGGCCGAGCCGGGGGACGTTGTCGTCGCCCTCATCGGCGACGAGGTCACCGTGAAGCGGCTCAAAACCCTTGGCGGCCGGCCGGCCCTCTTCGCCGACAACCCGGCGTACCCGCCCATCACCGACGTCGAATTCACCATTCTGGGGCGGGTTGTCGCCCTGGTTCGGGACGTAGGAGCCTGAACCCTACCCGGCCCGCTGGACCAGCTGGAAGAGGACGCCGTTTGTTGCCCGGGGGTGGATAAACACCTGGCCGCCGTCCTCGATGACCTCGACGCCCCGCTGCCGGAGCTGGGCGACGGCCAAGCCCAGGTCTTCCACGGCCAGGGCAACCAGGTAGACACCTTCCCCACTCCGCTCCAGGCGGCGGGCAACCGGGCCGGTGGAATTCGTCGGCTGAATCAGCTCGAGGAAGCCGCCGCCGGGCAGGTCAAAGGCGGCCGCAGTGTACCCAACCCGCGGGTCGCTGCTCCGGCGAGACGGCTCGCCCAGTCCCAGGGCCTTCTGCCAGGCCTGAATTCCCGCCTCAAGGTCCCGAACGGCAACCACCACGTGGTCAATCCGCTTGATCACCGGACACCTCCCTAACTGCTGCAATGGTTCGGCCGGCCGTTTCGATGGCCTGCCGGAGGAAGAACATCACCTTGTTGCGGTTGCGGACAAGCTCGGTCTTTAAAAACCGGGCCTCGTCCGAATCCGCCCCAAGCCCACCCAGCCGCCGCACCGGCTCCAGCAATGGCACCGGCGGCACCGGTATCGCCAGGTCGTGGTCGAAGGGCCCCGAAGCCGTAAAGTAAATCGGCACCAGCGCCCGGCCCAGCCCCATCAGCCCGGCATTCACCGCCCGGACAACCTCCTCCAACCCACCCTCAGCCCGGACCCGGTCCGCAACCCGGTCAAGCTCCCGGGCCAGCCCCTCCAGCCGCCGGGCCCGCTCGATGACCGGACCCAGGTCAAAGGCCCCACCGGCCGCCCCCTGGTAGGCCTCAAGGGTTTCCCTCACCTCCCGGGCCGTCTCACCGTACCGCAGCGGCAAAACCGGTTCGGTGGCCGCCCGCCAGACCGCCAAAAGATACACCTTCGTGTCCCGGGCCAGAACCTCCGGGTCAAGTTTATCTATCGTATCCTCCACCGTGTGCCAGAACCAGGGCAATCCGCCCCGGACAGGCCCAGCCTCGCCCGCCGCCGTAAAGAGCTGGCTCGGCCCCCGTTCGGCCGCAAGTTCCGGCGGAACAAGCGAAAGGCTCATGAAAATCGAGGGGACGCCGTGGCCCCAGAAGGACTGGTCCCCAGCCCGGGGCATCCGCTCAGGATACGCCTCCCGCCCAATGGCATCCCGGATGACCCCAAGGGCAAAATCCCTGGTCTCGGGCATGCACAGGGCGTGGTAAATCTCGGCGCCCCTTGCCCCCGTCGAATCGGCATTGACGTGCAGAACGCAGTTATCGTGGATATCCTCCCAGAAGTTATCCGCATACCAGGTCGAACCGGAATAACGGCCCTGCGTATGCCCGGGCCAGAAGGCTATCCGAACACTCCGCCGCAGATTACCACGGTGGGCCCCAAGAACCCGACCAACCTCCAGCATGGTGGCGTTGGCCGCCCCGTTGTCCATCGCCCCAAAGTACCACGAACAGTGATGCCCCGAAAAGAGCACAAACTTCTCAGGCTCCACCGCCCCGGCCAGCTCCCCAACCACAACCGGGGTCTTGCGCCAGCCCCAGAAGGTCCGGGTCCGAACCCAGACCCGGACCGGGCCGGCCTTAAGCAGGCCCTTAAGATATTCACCGTCGGCCCGCCCAATCGAGACGACCGGTATCCGGGCCAGGTGCCGGGCGGTCTTCGTCGTCGGCGTGCCCCAGACGGGCGAGACACACAGCTCGTGGATGTGGTCTTCCTGGATGCCGATAAGACCAGCGGCCCCGTGCTCCTGGGCGAGCAGAACCTTAAGGGGCGAGGGCATCCCCTCGCTCACAACCAGCTTTCCGGCCACATCGGCCCCCTCAAAATCGGCCTCCCGACCGGACCCCAGATAAACGGCCTCGGCCTCGAGGCCCGCATCGGGGGTCGAGGGGACCAGGCCGTGGGTTATTGCCCGCATCGGCCGCCGCTCGGGGGCCCTGATTTCGACCTCAGCCGATTCGGGCCAGCCCAGGAGGCTTTCGAACTCGTAGCGGACCGTCTTGAGCCCGTAAGCCTCGAGCTGGGCCTGAATATAATCGACGGCCGCCAGCTCGCCCGGGGTGCCCGAGACCTTCTCCCACCGGGCCAGGGCCTCGGCATGGGCCCAAACTTTCTCAGCCGAAACCTCCGAAAGTAGCCGGGCCTCGTCAGCAGTAAGCCGGGTCATTTCTGCCTCCTTGTGCTTTACCAGCCTATCTCGACAGCCTGACCGGTCTCTAACGAGCGGCGGATCGCTTCGACGACCCGGTACGCCGTTAAAACCGTCTCCAGGGGCCGCAGGCGCTCGGCCGGATCCCGAGCCCCGACAAGCCGGAGAAATTCCTCGAGAACTGCCGCCTTCGGGTCCGCGTTAAACTGTTCGATGCCGTCGCCAAAGAGGGCAACCGTTCGGTGAAGCCCGTCGGCCCGGAAGGCCCCGGTTTCGCCAATAACCTCGAAAACCGCCTCGGCAGAAACCGCGATCCCCGGCGGGAGGACCCGCCCAAACTCCAGGGTAAGAATCCCCTCACCCGGAAGCCGGGCCAGGACCGAAACCAGTCGGCCCGAGTGGTCTTCGGCATAAAGCCGGCGGGGCCGCCCAAAGGTCGAAATGACGTACGTCAAGAGTTCGAGGCCGGGGAAAACGGCCGGGTCCCAGGGCAATTCCGCCGACTGGCGGACCCGGTAAGCCCCGAAGACCGACAGGACCCGACCCACCTGACCGGCTCGGACGAGTTCAGCCGCCCTGACCAGGGCTGGCTCGAAGAGCAGGGGCATCGCTAAGAGACCGGCCCGGCCGGCCTCCCGGGTGCGGGCGCAGGTGACCTCAAACGTCTGAATAAACGGGGTGAAGGGCCCCAGAACAAGCCAGTGCTTGCGGGCCTGGGCCACCCGCTCGACCCACCGGCGCCGGTCGCCAGGTGCCGAACCGATGATGACCGCCTCGGCGACCGGGTGATGGAGGACGTAATCAACCCCGGCCACCGGACGCCCGCCCACCGGTCTGCTCGGGGCAGCCTCAGCCCCAAACTTTTCGGCGACGCGGGCCAGGCGTTCCGGGTCAGGGTCCCAGACCGGCCCGAGCCGGCAGCGCGGGTGGCTGACCACCAGCTCAAGCCATGCCCCAGCATCCGGGTCCTCAAGGCCAACCACACCGAAAGTCAGCACCCGTTTCATAGGCTGCCTCGAAACGGAAGGTTTTAGGCCGAAACAGCCACCACTTCGACGTTGACCCGGGTCGCGACCGCGACCGCCCGGAAGAGCGGTCAGCGGTTCTTGTAGCGTTCGACCAGCTCCGCGGCCTGGTCCGGCGTCACCCCGGCAAGCTCGAACCGGAGGTTCACCTCCCGCAGGTTCGCCGGGTCGTCCTTAAGCCGAATCCCCTCGATCGCCGCGTGGGCCCGGGTCAGGGGCCAGCCAGCTTCCCGGGCGAAGGCGTCGACCAGCAAGACGCCGCAAGCCGAAATGGCAGCCATGAAAGCCTCAGCCGGTGTGACCTCTTCCCCGGGTCCCCCGCCGTAGGCGGGCTCATCGATAACAAAGTGATGGTTCCGAACCGTGTTGACCGAGCGGCCCGGGATACCAACGGTCCGGCTTTCGGCCCGGGTGATTAAAAGCTCCTCTGCCATCGGTCCACCTCCGGGTCTGTGGGAGAGTCTGGAGAAGTATAACCGAAAGCGCCAGCCAGGCGCCGTCAGGGCCGAAGGCCGAACCGGATAAGCGCGGGGATGTTCCGGAGAATCCGGAGCCACTCCGGTTCGGGACGGAGATTGGCAAGGAACTGGTCCAGCCGGTCGGAGAAGCCGGTCAGGATCGGGCTGCCATGGCCGAAGAGGGCCCCCTCAGCGCCCAGGGCGCGGACCCGCTTCAGAGACGCTAGGTGGATGGTTCCTGACCGCCCGAATAGCCCGATGGGGCGCGCGAGCCGGCCGTCGACGTGCAAGAGCAGGTCTCCAAGAAAGACGAGCTTGCGGTCGGGCATAAAGAAGGCGAGGTGACCGGGGGAGTGGCCCGGGGTATGGACTCCGACCATCAGCTCACAGCCGGGGACCGCGTCCCCATCGTCGAGGGACACAAGCCGGCGAGGCCGGGGAACCCGGAACCGGCCAAAACCGGCTCCCGGACCGAGGGCGGGAAACTCCGCCGGATGGGCATACACCGGAGCGCCGGACCACTCCTGCACCAGGGCCGCGGCCCCGGCGTGGTCCGGGTGGGCATGGGTCAGCAAGATTCCCACGAGGCGGTCGGGCCGCTGCCCAAGGCCTTCGAGGGCCCGAATCAGGTCCGGGCCGCCCGAGTAGCTGCCCGGGTCGATAAGGACCGCCTGCCCCTCGCCGTCAAAAACCAGGTAGGCGTTTGCGCTGTGGCGGGTCCGGAGCCAAACAACCCCGGGCACAACCTCCGCCATGGGTCAGCGGGCGGCCGGCCGTGTCTGTTCACCCTCAAGACCCTGGATCACCTCATCCAGGAGGGCCCGAACGGCCAGCAGGCTTTCTTTCATCGCGTTTCGGATATGCCTGGCGGCGCTCTCCGGCATGAACCTTCGTCGGACCGGAATCCGGATGTGCAGGGTGCCGAAGGCCTCCCCGGGCCGGGTCTCGTACTCCACAAAGCGCCTCTCGGGCATGACAACACCTCCCTGTAAATGATAGCCGAAGAGCAACCTCACTGGCTCAAGACCCTGGCCATCGCCCGGGCCCGTTCAAGGTCGGCCGGGGTGTTAATATTAAAAAACGAACGCAACTCCGGGTCAATGGCTTTTAAGTCAGCCTCGGCCACGTACCTCAGCCGAAGCCGCCCCAGGAACCGGGCCAGCTTCAGGTCCCCGGTGGCGAGCTGCTCGGCCGCGGCATCCCGGCAGCCGGCGGCATAGACGGCGTGAAGGGGCTGGGGCTCGGCCCTGACCAGGGGAACCACGGCGTCAAACCCTTCGGCCAGCCCGACCAGATACCGCAAGATTTCGGGCTTAATAAACGGCATGTCGCAACCCACGACGACAACCAGCGGGTTAGACGCCGTCGCAAGGGCCGTGTACAGGCCGCCCAAAGCAGCCCGTTCGGGGATCAGGTCCGGGATAAACCTGACCGCAACGGGTAGGGGCGGTCCGTCCAGCCGGCCCACCACCAGGATTTCTGAGGCAACCTGAGCCAGGCTGCCGACGACCCTTGCCAGGAGGGGCACACCCCCAATTTCAACGACCGCCTTGTCCTGGCCGAGCCGCCGTCCTTTGCCGCCGGCCAGCACAGCCCCGGAAATGCCCATCCCGTTCAGAGTATACGCCGAGCTTTTCATTGACGGGGCACGCGCCACACCGGCCCGGCCGGCAGAAATCCTCGTAAAGATAAAGACACCCCTGGTGTTCAGCGGCCGGAATTGGCCCGTCGAGCTTCCACACCCGACCCGGAAGGTAGCGGGTAATAAAGTTGGACCCAAGACCAGGTGCCGCATCCCAGGCCGCCCGGACCCGGTCGACGGCCCCGTCATCCCCGGTGAGGCCGGCCCAGGCGGCCACAACCGGCAGGAGCGCGTTCACCACTATCACCCTGGCCCGCCCCACGCCCAGGCCGGGCGCTGCTACCCGCAGGCTCGCCACTGCCGCCCGGATAGGGTCTGGCCGGAAAATCGGCCCTTCAAAGAGCCCCCAAAGGCCCTGGTCCACGGCCACCGCCAGAAGGCTCGCCAGCTGGCGCAGTCTCAGACCAGCTCGATTTGCCGGCCGGACCGGGCTGACCGGGTCCGGCGGCCTGTCGAACCCTTCCGCCAGGACCCCGTAAGCCCGGGCAGGCCGCTGGTCTGCTGGCAGACCGGCGAGCTCAGCCCTGAGCCGGGTCCAGCTCACCCGGAAGCCGAGCAGGCCGAACCCCGGTCCGGGCAGGCCATAGCCGAAGGCCCTCACCAGTAGACGGTAGAGGGCCTCTTCCCGGCCGAAAAGGAGGATGAGGGTCCTGGCCCGGGCAACTTTAGCGGCAAAACGCTCCCGGCCGGCGGTCCGGAGAATTGCCCACAACTCTTCAGGGACCAGCCGCCGCGCGGCCCCACGGCACGGCTCGCCCCAGCCGGGGAGGGGAACATCCCCGGGCTCAAAGGCTAAGGTGATAAACTCACCGCTCGGGGCTGGAGCCTCCGGCCCGGCCCGGACGACCAGGTGAAACCGGACTGACCGGTAGGCCGGGTCGGCGTCGTGGCCGTGGGTCAACCAGTCTGCCGCCAGGCGATGGACCTCCAGGTCGCCGGTCAGGATTTGCCCGGTTTCGGTCGAAAAACGGGCGTCCCGGAAGTCAGGGCCTGGCCCCCGGTGTCGCCCCCCGTCAAGGCTTTGCACGACGGCGGACTTGACCCGGCCCTCTTCCCAGGCCCGACAGACCGCCTCTTCGGATAGCTCGACCCACCTCCCCATGCCTCGATATTAATAAAGCGGGCAGCCGCCCGTCAACCGGCGTTGACAGTGGTGGCAGGCTGGTCTAAAATCGGGCGGGCCCCTTTCCGGGTTCCTTCACGATTTTTGAGGAGGTGTGCGATGGTGGTTCGGCGGCCGACCTCGGAGGAGCTTGAAAACCTCGCCCGGCTCTACGGCTTCGAGCTCACCCCGGAAGAGGTGACGGTTTTTCAGGCCTTCATCGACAGTACCCTCGGGTCCCTCGACTGGCTTGATACCCTGCCCGAGCCCGGGCCCCCCGTTAAGTACCCCCGGGATACCGGGCACCGGCCGGACCCGGCCGAAAATCCCTTCGGGGCCTGGGCCTGGCGATGTTCGGTTAAGGGGGCGGCCGATGGTCCGCTGGCCGGGAAGAAAGTCGCCCTTAAAGACAACATCGCCCTGGCGGGCATTCCCCTCATGAACGGGTCGGCCCTGATGGACGGCTACGTGCCCCGGGTTGACGCAACGGTTGTGACCCGACTCCTGGATGCGGGCGCCGAAATCATTGGCAAGACCGTCTGCGAGGACCTTTGCTTTTCGGGCGGCTCTCACACGTCCTACCCGTGGCCGGTTCGGAATCCGCGTAACCCGGAATTTATGGCTGGGGGCTCATCCAGCGGCAGCGCCGTGGTCGTGGCCACCGGCGAGGCCGACATCGCCCTGGGCGGCGACCAGGGCGGCTCGATCCGCATCCCGGCTTCCTGGTGCGGCATCGTCGGCCTGAAACCGACCTACGGCCTCGTCCCGTACACCGGTATCTTCCCGATTGAGCTGACCCTCGACCACACCGGCCCGCTGGCCCGAACCGTCCGGGATGTAGCCCTGACCCTGGAGGTCATTGCCGGCCGGGACGGTCTCGACCCCCGCCAGGCCGCCACGCCCGAGAGCCGGCCCCGCTACCCGGTGGGGCTCGAGCAGGGTATCGGCGGCCTGAAGGTGGGGGTTGTCGCCGAGGGTTTCGGCTGGCCCGGCGTTTCGGAGCCCGATGTCGACGATGCCGTGCGGCAGGCGGCTTCGGTCTTTTCCGACCTCGGGGCCGAGGTTCGGGAAATCTCAGTTCCCCTGCACCGCCAGGGCATTCACTTCTGGAATGGTTTCGGGGTTGAGGGCACCTGGGCGACCATGGTCCGGGACCAGGCCATGGGCTACGGCTGGCTTGGCTTCTACGACACCGGGCTGGTCGAATTTTACGGCCGCTCCCGACGGGTTCGGGCCCGGGACTTTTCGCCGACGGTGAAAATGGTCACTCTCCTGGGACACTGGCTTGGCGAGCAGTACCACGGCCGCTACTACGCCCGGGCGCAGAATCTCCGCCGGACCCTGCGGGCGGCCTACGACACCGCCTTCCGGGAAGTCGATATCCTCCTCATGCCGACGACCCCCCAGAAGGCCCAGCCGTTCCCTAAGGGTGGCCTGGCCGAGTACGTGACGGCTGCCCTGAACATGATCGCCAACACCTGCCCGTTCGATGTCACCGGTCACCCGGCCATCAACCTGCCGTGCGGCTATTCGGGCGGGCTGCCCGTCGGGATGATGCTCATCGGCCGGCACTTCGACGAAGCAACCCTTCTGCGAGCGGCCTTCGCCTTTGAACAGAAGGCCGGCGTAAAAGTCTAACCCCCCAGGAGGAACCGACCATGCTTACGGTTGAGCAGTTGCGGGAGGCCATGGGCCGGCTGCCCAGGGTTGAGCTTGCGGTGCTTCCGACCCCGGTCCACGAGTGTCCGAACCTGAGTCGCGAGCTCGGCATCAGCCTGGCCGTCAAGCGGGACGACCTGACCGGCCTCGCTTTTGGGGGCAACAAGACCCGGAAATTTGAGTTCGTATTTGGTGATGCCCTCCAGAAGGGAGCCGACGTCATCGTCGCCGGATTCGGTAGTCAGTCGAACTTCGCCCGGCAGGCGGCCGCGGCCTGCGCCCGGCTTGGCCTCAAGTGCTACCTGGTTAACCGCTACGACGACCGGGCCCGAAAAGTCGGGATCCAGGGCAATTACCTGCTCGACTTTATCCTCGGTGCCCGAGTCTGGCTGGTGCCCCCGGAACAGCTGGCTGATGCCCGGCGGAAGCTGGCCGAAGAGCTCCGGGCCCTGGGCCACCGGCCGTATATCCTCAACGACACCGAGGCCGTCCTGGGGGCTGTAGCCTACGCCGGGTGCGTGGCCGAGCTGACCGAACAGCTTGCTGAACCCCCGCAGTATCTGGTGCTCGCCAGCGGCAGCGGCACCCAGGCCGGGGTCCTGCTCGGAGTAAAGGCCTTAGGGCTGCCGACCCGGGTTATCGGCTTCCGGCCGAGTCGGGTGCCGGACGCCACGGTCAAAGAACAAATCGCGGCGATTGCAACCGAGGCCGCTGCCCTCATGGGCCTTAAGATCCGGGTTCAGCCGGAGGAAGTTGAAAACAGCGAGGACTACGTCGGCGAAGCCTACGGCATCGTTACGCCGGCCTGCCTGGATGCCATCGAACTGCTGGCCCGGACCGAGGGCATCCTGCTCGACCCGGTCTATAGCGGCAAGGCCTTCAGCGGCCTGGTGGACTACGTTCGGCGGGGAATTATCCCGACCGGGAGCCGGGTCGTATTTATCCACACCGGGGGCCAGCCAGCAATCTTCGCCTACGCCTCGGAGTTTATCGAGCACGGCGGCTACCGGATGCAGGTCGTCGAAGACATAAGGCGAGGAATCCTGTCGCCAGTTCCGGCCCCGGGCGATTAGAGGCGGCAAGCCGGTCTCACCAGGGTCGGGGTCGTCGGGGCCCCATTGTCGTCGCCGGCGGCGCTGGGGTATAAATTAAAGGGCCCCATGGAAACCTTGACCCGAGCCGACCTGATCGCCGAAATCGACCGGCTGCGCCGGGAGCGCAACGCCGTTATCTTGGCCCATAATTATCAGATCCCGGAGATCCAGGACCTGGCCGATTTTGTCGGTGACTCCCTGGGCCTTTCCCAGGCGGCCGCCCGGACGACGGCTGATATTATCGTCTTCTGCGGGGTCCATTTCATGGCCGAAACGGCGGCCATTCTTTGCCCCGATAAGAAAGTCCTGATCCCGGACCCCGAAGCCGGTTGCTCCCTGGCCGCAACTATTACCGCCGAGCAGCTCCGGGCCTGGAAGGCCGAGCACCCTGGTGCCGTCGTCGTGGCTTACGTCAACACCACGGCCGAGGTCAAAGCCGAGGCCGACTACTGCTGCACCTCGAGCAACGCCGTTAAGGTAATCAACAGCATTCCGCCGGACAAAGAAGTCCTCTTCCTGCCGGACTTCTTCCTGGGGAGTTATCTCGAGCGGGTAACCGGCCGCAAGCTCCACGTCTGGCTGGGCGAATGCCACGTTCACGCCGGCATCCGGCCGGCCGATATTCTGACCAAACTCGAGGCCCACCCCGACGCCGAGTTTCTCATCCACCCCGAGTGCGGCTGCGTGACCTCGTGCATGTACTACGTCGCCGACGGGACGATCCCTGCCGAGAACACCCATATCCTTTCAACTGAGGGGATGGTCCGGCGGGCCCGGCAGTCGACGGCGCAAAAATTCATCGTCGCAACCGAGGTTGGCGTCCTCCACCGAATGCGCAAAGACAACCCCAATAAGGTCTTCATCCCGGCCAGTGAGGATGCCGTCTGCCACTACATGAAGAAGATAACCCTCGAGAAGCTCTACCGGTCCCTGCGGGACCTGGTCCACGAGGTCCGGGTCGACCCGGAAATTGCGGCCCGGGCCCGGCTCGCCATCGAGCGGATGCTCAGCCTGGCCTGATGGAATTGCCCGTCTTCACTATCGACCGGATTGTCGAGGCCGCCCTGGCCGAAGACCTCCCCTGGGGCGACCTTACCACCGACAACCTGATTCCGGCCGGGGTGACGGCCCGGGCCGAGGCCGTTGTTAAAGCCGAGGGGATCCTGGCGGGCCTCCCGGTCTTTGAGCGGGTTTTTACCCGTCTGGACCCGGCGGTGAGGGTTAGGCCTTGCTGTCAGGATGGGGCACCGGTGCGGCGGGGAGATGTGGTTGCGGTTATTGAGGGCCCGGCCCGGAGCCTGTTGCGGGCCGAGCGGGTTGCCCTCAACTTCCTGCAACGGCTCAGTGGCATCGCAACCCTCACCAGTCAGTATGTTGCCGCGGTAGCCGGTCTGCCCTGCCGCATTATCGACACCCGGAAGACGACCCCGGGCCTGCGGCTCCTCGAAAAATATGCCGTGCGGATGGGGGGTGGGGCCAACCACCGGTTCGGCTTAAGTGACGGCGTTTTAATCAAGGACAATCACCTGGCCGTTCTTCGGCGGGAGGGTATCGGACTGGCCACGGCCCTGGCCGACCTGCGCCGGCGCATTCCCCACGGCGTCCGGATTCAGGTTGAGGTCGAAAGCCTCGAGGAGGCCCGGGACGCCCTGGCGGCCGGTGCCGATGCCCTGCTCTTTCGGCGCACGCC
>JAUQQI010000115.1:5797-12504 GCA_030549955.1 Chloroflexota bacterium | reverse complement strand
GGTGGCCGGGCCCGCCAGCATCCCCTGGAACTGAGCCCCGGATGGCGCCGGCTCGTGGCCCTGGCCTCAACCCTGGCCCTCGAGACGCCGATTCTCGCCCTCGACGAGCCGACGGTCGGGCTCGACGACCACCTTTGCGAGCATCTGGTCCGGCTGCTGGGCCAGCTGAAGGTTGCCGGCCGGGCAATTCTGTTTGTGTCCCAGGATGCGGGATTTGCGGCCCGCCTGGCCGACCGGGCAATCCTTCTGGCCGACGGCCAGGTTGTGGCGGAGGGCCCGGCCGAGGCTCTTCTCAGCGAAAGACCGCCTGCTGAAGGCCGTCCCCGACCAGGTTGACGGCCAGGGCAGTTACGAGGATGACCAGGCCCGGGAAGAGGGGGATCCACCAGGCCCCGGACAGGGCCGCGACCTGCCCATCGGTGAGCATGTTCCCCCACGACGCCTCGAAGGGAGGCACGCCCAGCCCCAGGAAGCTCAGGGCGGCCTCGATGAGTATGGCGTCGGCGACGCCAAGGGTTGCGAAGACAATCACCGGGCCGGCAACGTTCGGCAGAAGGTGGCGGGCGATGATGCGGCTGGTCGGGACGCCCACCGCCCGGGCCGCGACGATAAATTCCCGCTCCCGAAGGGAGAGGACCTGGCCCCGGACGATCCGGGCAAGGCCGAGCCAGACCGTGAGGCCGATGACTCCCACGACGTTCCAGGCTGACGGGGGCAGGAGGGACTGGACCGCAACCAGGATAAAGAACGTCGGCATCGACAGCAGGGCATCGACCGTCCGCGACAGGACCGCGTCAACCCACCCGCCCAGATAGCCGGCGACCAGTCCAACCAGGGTGCCGAGCGCCGTCGCCAGCAGGATTGCCGTTCCCGCAACAAACAGGGAGACCCTCGCCCCGAACAAAAGGCGGCTGGCGATGTCCCGGCCGAGCCGGTCTGTTCCGAGCAGGTGGTCGGGTCCGGGCGGGCGGGCCCGGGCACCAAGGTCGATATAATCCGGGGGGTAAGGCGCGATTAGCGGGGCCCCCAGGGCAAGCAGGATGATCACCCCGAGAACGAAACCCGCCAGGAACGCCGTCCGGTGGCGGGCGAATACCCGGGCGGTTCGGACCCAACCCCCTTCAGCTTTCGGGACGGGCCTGGAAGCGGGGCTGAGGGTCGGGGTTTTCACCGCCGTCTCCCACCGTAGCGAATCCGCGGGTCCGCAAGCCCGTAGGCCAGGTCTGCCAGCAGACTGCCCAGAATGACAACCGCCCCGACGAGGATGATCTCTCCCATGAGGACCGGGTAGTTCCGGGCGAACGCCGCCTCGACCATGAGCCGGCCCATTCCGGGCCAGCTAAAGAGGGTTTCGACGACTCCCGAGCCCCCGACCAGCCGGGGAATGAACAGGCCGACCAGAGTGATAACCGGCAGGGCTGCATTACGGAAGGCATGGTCCAGGACGACCCGGTATTCGGGAAGCCCTTTCGCCCGGGCCAGCCGGATGTAGTCCTGGCCCAGAACCTCAATCATCCCGGCCCGGGTATACCGGATCAGGCTCGCCACCTCCCGGAGCGAGAGGACAAAGGCTGGCAGGACCAGGTGGGCAAGCCGGTCGCCCGGCGACGCTGGGCCCCGAACCGAGTGCATCCCCGCTGACGGAAGCCATCCGAGCCAGACCGAAAAGACCAGAACCAGCAGGAGGCCGAGCCAGAAATTCGGGGCCGAGTAAAGCACCGTTGAAACCGTCGTTACCGCGTAGTCGAGCCAGGAAAGCGGCCGGAGGGCCGAGATGATTCCGACCGTAACCCCGAAGACCACGGCGATCCCAAGGGCTGAAACCGTCAGGTAAAGGGTTGCCGGAAGCCGCTCGAAGATGACATCCCGGACCGGCCGACCATCCGAATACGACCGGCCGAAGTCAAGCTGAATAAATCGGCTCAGCCAGCGCACATACTGGACCGGCAGCGGGTCCTCGAGGCCCCAGGCCGTTCGGACGGCTTTGAGCTCTTCGGCCGAGAGGTCCGGCCCGTAAAGCAGGGCGGCGGGGTCGCCTGGCGCGAGGTGCAGCAGTCCGAACGCAAGAATACTGACGACCAGAAGGACAAAAATCCCCTGGCCGACCCGTCCGGTTAGGTAAGTGGTCACCGATCCTGCGTCCCGGTGATTATAATACGAGCGTCAGAAGATGGTCGATACGGCCCGGGCCTTTTATCCCCGAACCCCTCGACCTTATCAGCCTGGCGCGAACTAAACGGGGTCGACCCCGACGCGCCGCGCCGTACCGGGTAACAGCCCTGCTCGAAAACCGCGGACCGGGCCTTCACCCCGTCCAGGTCACGTTTATCTTACGGGACCGGTCGACCGGCCGGGCCGTAAGTCAGGACCAGCAGGTAACCTTGTCCCGCGGGTCCGCCGCTCTGGTCGCGGTTGAGCTACCGGCGCCCCGGCCCGACTATGCTCTGGAAGTACGGGCCGGGTAGCGCCGCCCTAGCGGCCCTTCCAGCGGGGCCGCCGCTTCTCGAGGAACGCCCGGACCCCTTCCCGGAAGTCCTCACTCATGTAGCAGGCCAGGATAAGGTCTTCGCTTTCCGGCGGCCGGCGGTGCTCAAGAATTCGCCGAATCGCCTCCTTAGTGACCTTCAGGGTGAGGGGCGCATGCTCGGCGAGGGTGAGGGCGAGCCGCTCGCCCCGGGATTCGAGCTCGTCGGCCGGTACGACTTCGTTCGCCAGCCCGATCCGCAGGGCCTCTTCGGCGTCGACCATCTCGGCCGTGAAGATGATGTACTTTGCCCGGGCCGGCCCGACCAGGTCAACCAGCCGGGCGTAATTGGCCATACTCAGGCAGTTGCCCAGGGTCCGGGCGATGGGGATGCCGAATTTCGCGTCGGGGGCGCAGATGCGCAGGTCGCACGCCATCGCAATGGCCGCCCCACCCCCAACGGCGTACCCCCGGATAAGGGCGATGGTCGGCTTGGTCAACGCCTCGAGCCGGCCGATGATCCCGTTCATCCGGGCCTCGTAATCGATGGCGTCCTGCGGGCCCTCAAACTCCCGGAACTGACTTATGTCCGTGCCGGCGATAAAAGCCTTGTCGCCGGCCCCTTTCAAAAGGAGGACCTTGATATCACCGTTAGCTTCGACCCACTCGCATGCCCGAACCAGCCCGTCGTACATCGCCCAGGTCATTGCGTTCCGGGCTTCGGGCCGGTTGAACGTCAGCCAGGCCAGAGGCGGGTCCGCCTCAAAGACCAACTCGTCGGTGCCAAGGTCGACACGGTCGCCGCGTTGGTCTCGCGTCATTCCAGCCTACTCCGCCCCCTCTGCAGCCTGACGAGCCAGGCTCGACGCCGACGCCACAACGCCTTCGGCCTCCAATCGGGCGACTTCATCGGGACCGAACCCAAGCTCGGCCAGAACCTCGGCGGTATGCTGGCCCAGCCGGGGGCCGGCCCATTCCAGGCGGACCGGCGTCCGGGAAAAGCGTAGGGGCGAACCCGTGACCCGAACCCGGCCGATGGTTGGGTGGGGCAGGTCGAGGATAAAGCCCCGGGCCCTGAGGTGCTCGTCCGCCACGACCCGGTCAATAGTGTTGATAACCCCGCACGGGATGCCGGCCTCTTCAAAACGGCGGTACCAGTATTCGCTGGGGCGGGTTCGGGTGACCTGCTCAATAAGTTCGGCCAGAATCTTCTCATTGGTCTTCCGGGCGGCCAGGGTTGCGAACCGGGGGTCTTTTTCGAGGTGTTCAAGGCCAAGGACCCGGCAGAAAATTGTCCAGTGCCGGGCAGTGGTCGCCCCGACGGTGATGTAGCCGTCCGCGGTTCTGAATGCCTGGTAAGGGGCACTGACCCGGTGGGCCGACCCGAGCGGTCCCGGAACCTCACCGGTCGCGAAATGGCTCGCCGTCTCCCAGACCTCCAGGGCAACGGCAGCTTCCAGTAAGCTTATGTCGATATACTGGCCGATACCTGTCCGGGCCCGGGCGATGAGGGCGGCCTGAATCGCGTTGGCGGCAAACAGGGCGGCGGTGAGGTCGGCGACGGGTACCCCAACCTTCACAGGGGGCCGACCGGGCTCGCCGGTAATGCTCATCAGGCCGGACATGCCCTGGATAATAAGGTCGAGGCCCGGCCGGTGGCTGTAGGGGCCGGTCTGGCCATAGCCTGACACGGCGCAGTAGATGAGCCGGGGATTCCGGGCGCTGAGGGTCTCGTAATCGATCCCGAGGTCGCGGGTCGTTCCCGGCCGGAAATTCTCGATAACGACGTCTGCCCCGTCGGCCAGCCGGAGGAAAATTTCCTGGCCCCGGGGGTGCTTTAAGTTGAGGGCCAGGCTGCGCTTGTTGCGGTTCAGGGCGATAAAGCCGGCGCTTTCACCGTCAATGAAAGGCGGGGTCGCCCGGCTGTGGTCGCCGCCGTCGGGGTTCTCGACTTTTATCACGTCCGCCCCGAGGTCGGCCAGCAACATCGCGCAGTACGGTCCGGTTCACAGTGTCCTCCTGGTCAGTCGCGACTTTCTTCGGCGGTCAGGGCGGGCTCCGGCTGCGGCCGTTGACTCAGGGCCCCGATTATGAGCGGTGCCAGCAGGCTCACCGCCGTGAGGCCGATGAGCGCCGCCGCAATCGGCCTAGTAACAAATATACTAAAATCGCCCTGGGACATCACAAGTGACTGCCGAAGGGCCTTTTCAACCATGGGCCCAAGGACCAGCGCCAGCACAAGCGTAGCCGGCGGATAATCAGCTTTCCGTAGCAGGTAGCCGATCAGGCCAAAAACAAGCATCGTGAGCACATCAGCCATGTTATTGTTAAGGGCGAAGGTGCCGACGAACGAAAAGGCGATGATAGCCGGCATAAGGACGGGGTACGGGATTCGCATCAGGCTGGCAAATACGGGGACACCCGGAAGATTCATTACAAGCAGCATTAAATTACCCACATACATGCTGGCGATGAGACCCCAGACGAAATCCGGGTTCGTTTCAAAAAGAAGTGGCCCTGGCCGGAGACCGAACATGAGGATGACTCCGAGCATGACAGCCGTAGCCCCAGAGCCCGGAACCCCGAGGGTGAGCAGGGGCACGAAAGCACCCGCAACAGCCGAGTTGTTTGCCGATTCGGGCGCGGCGACCCCTTCGATAGCCCCGCGCCCAAACCGCTCGGGATTCTTCGATAGCCGCCTTTCGAGGGCGTAGGCAAGGAACGAGGCGATGGTTGCCCCCGCCCCAGGTAGCACACCGACGACGAAGCCGATTACGGTGCCCCGCAGAATAGCGCCCTTCGAGGTCACCAGGTCGGCCCAGCTTGGCAGCAGCTCTTTGAGCCGCAGCCGCACCCTTACGGCCTGGTATCTATAAAGTTCTTCGGCCGAAAGCAGAACTTCGGCGACGGCGAAAAGACCCATCGTCACCGGCAGGAAGCCTACCCCGTCCCAAAGGAAGGACTGGCCAAAGGTGAAGCGGGTCACCCCGACGATCGGGTCGATCCCAACGGTCCCCAGTAGCAGGCCGATTGCGGCCATGATAAGGGCCTTGCGCAGTGATGAACCCCCAAGGCCGGCCAGGGTCACCAGCCCGAACAGCATCACTGCGAAATACTCCGGCGGCCCGAACCCAAGGGCCACCTTAACCATAACCGGGGCCAGAAACATGAGGCCCACCACGCTGAGGGTGCCAGCAATAAACGACCCGATGGCGGCAATGCCAAGGGCAGCTCCAGCCCGACCTTGCCGGGCAAGCTGATGCCCATCCAGGCATGTCATCACGCTGGCTGACTCGCCAGGAACGTTGAGCAGGATCGAGGTGATGGAACCGCCATACATGGAGCCGTAATAAATACCGGCCATCATAATCATGGCATCGGTAGCGTCCAGGTTAAAGGCCACCGGCACCAGGATCGCGATGGCCGTCACGGGCCCGATTCCCGGCAGCGCGCCGATCAGGGTGCCGACAAAGGCCCCGAGGAGGGCAAACATGAGCCGCTGCGGAGTAAGCGCAACCTGGAACCCGAGCAGCAGGCCACTCAGAGGGTCCATCTTACCAGCCGAACGGGCCCACGGGCAGGGGTACCTGCAACCAGCGAGCAAAGACCAAGTAAAGGGTGCCGGTGACGACGGCGGCGGTCAGGCCACTCAGGGTCACCGGCTGCTTCAGGGCTATCAGCGTCCCGAGCACGAACAGGAAAGTTGCCAGGACGAACCCAAACAGCCCGACGGCCCCGACGTAGAGAACGATTGCCAAGATCATGATCCCCACCGCCCCCCAGCTCCGGGGTCCCACTGAGGCCACGGCATCCGCTCGGCGCACCAAGGTTTGCAGCAGCCCCACCGTCGCCAGACCAGCAACGGCAACCCCAAGCCAGAAGGGAAAGAACCCTGGACCCAGGACGTCCTGGGTGAGACTCGCCGCCGGGCTGCGGAGTTTGCTGGCCTCAAAGGCGGCAAAGAGGCCGAAGGCTGCGAGTAGCAAGCTCAGTGCAACTTCAAGGGCCCTCACCGTTTAAGTCCCAGCTCCCGGGCCAGCTTCTGGTAGCGTTCGTTTTCCTGCCGCATAAATTCCGTGAACTCTTTCGGACCCATCCAGCCGTCTTCAAGGACACTTTTCTGGAGATACTCCTCCCGCCAGAGCCGACTCTGCCGGACTTTATTGAGGACATCCTCCCAGTACTTTACAGCGTAGTCAGGGATGCCCTTTGGTGCAATGATGGACCGGTACTGGTCGTTGTA
>JAUQQI010000115.1:0-5787 GCA_030549955.1 Chloroflexota bacterium | reverse complement strand
GGTTACCCCAAGGGATCTTACCTGCTTGGCTTCAAGCTGGGCGATGCACTCGTTCGGATTGGCCCAGGCGGCGTCGACGTGGCCGCCGAGCAGGTTCGTAATGACCTCGCCCCCGCCACTGAATGGGACGTAAACGGTGTCGGTGCCCGTTGCTTTCGAAAAATCCCGCTGGGCCATAACGTCAGTCACCAGGGGTCCTGACCCCGTGCCCCCAATTTTGAGGGTCTTCGGATTACGTTTGGCATATTCCACGAAATCGGCCAGCGTCCGGAACTGGGAATCGGCCCGGACGATCAGCATGTTATAGTCGCTCACCATGCGTGCGATGTACGTAAAGTTTTCCCATGTCCATGGAACGTCGCCGGTTACTGGCAGGTAGACCACCGAGTTACCCGAGGCGATCAGGGTGTAACCATCGGCCGGGCGGCTCAACCCGTAGGTGTGGCCAACCGCACCGTCGCCCCCCGTCCGGTTCTCAACTGTTACCTGGACCGGGACCAGCTTCTCCTGCTCGATGACCCGCACAATATTCCGGGTCATCACATCGGTGCCACCCCCGGCCGAGAATGGGACAACGATAAGGACGGACTTGGTCGGGTAGGCGGGGGTTTGGGCCGGCGCCGGACCGGCCGGAGCCGGCGCACCAGCCGGGGCACAGCCAATAAGACTTGCCGCGCCACCGGCCAGGGCTGCGCCACCTAAGGCAAGAAACTCACGACGGGAATAACGAGAAAAACCGACACCCTGGCCTGCCACCTTTAATCCCTCCTTTCCCGGAGTCGCTGAGGCCAGAGACGGGATTCCGGTTCCCGAAACCGGCCTGCTCAATTTTCAGGTCAGGTAGCCCCGGCTGTCAACCTGGATCACGCTGATCCCGAAAGCCGCCCGGGTCAAGGCCCCGGTGGCGGGCCTCGTCCAGCCGGCCCTTGACAGCCGGCTCGAGCAACTGGGTCGCTACCCGGGGTGGTACGGCCGAACCGTAAAGGAGCAGGACGTACATTGATGCCGAACAGCGGCAGGTGGCCTAGAAGCTCCGCTGGCGGTAGCAGGTGCACCGTCAGATTGAAAGGCACCCACATCCCCAAAATGACGACCCGGGTCAGCACCCCGGTAATGAGCAGGACCCCAATGGTGGCCTCGGTTATGCCGGCGGCAGTAACAAACAGGTCGTCGGTGAACCAGCCCAGGCTGAGAGCCGACCGCATGAAGTTGAAATGCGGATACTCGGCCAGGAAAGCCCGTCCCAACTCTGGGGCAAGGAGCTTCTCGAAAAGCCGCCATTACCAGCGAGATGCCCGTCAGAATCCGCAGGGCCGTTACGGCCCGGGTCTCATGGCGAGGAAGCCAGGCCAGCCTCCGGGCGACCCGCTCGGCCGGTATGGTGCGACCCAGCACAAAGAGGGCCACCGCGACCCCAACCTAGTGAAGCTGGTCCAGCATCGCGACCGGCGGGACACGAGAACGCCGCGGAAAAAGACCAGGATGAGCAGCAAGGCTCCCGCCCGGTCAAAAAGACCCTTAATGAACGTGAACCCCACGAAGGTCTGAAGTGCAACCAGCATCCACCCCAGCAGGTTAGGCGGCAGGCCGAGCTGGGGGACAAAGAGGTTGCCCTGGTAAGCGAACCAGACCAGGCTGATACCGGTGTGAACGGCGAGCAGCGCCGTGGCCGAGGGTTCCATGTAGGCAAGAGAACTGGGATCCGGCCAGTGAGGGGTGCCGACCAGCCGCTCGACCAGCCGCAGGCTAACAAATAGCCCGAGGCTCGCGGTGACCACGGCCGGGGTCGGCCACCCAAAGATCAGACCCAAGCCCGGCGGCTGAGGGCGCATCCACTCCGGAACGAACCACCGGACGTGGGCGGCAGCCGGGGTCGGAAGGGCAGCCACGATTACCAGCCAGATAAGCCACCGCAAGGGCCGGGCCTCCGCCAACCGATACCCTCCCCTCGGTTATGGGCAGGTTCAGCCTTTGACAGCCCCGGCGGTCAGGCCGGCAACGAAGTATTCCACGAAAAATGAGTAAATCAGGGCCACCGGGACCGACCCCAACAGGGCCCCGGCCATGAGGCTTCCCCAGAAGAAGACGTCGCCCCGGATGAGCTCCGAAGTCACCCCAACCGGCACAGTCTTATTAACCGGGTCGGATATAAAGACCAGGGCGTAGATAAACTCGTTCCAGGAAAGGGTGAACGAGAATATGCCCACCGACAGGATTCCGGGCAAGGCGAGCGGCAGGGCAATCCTTACAAGGGCCTGGAGCCGCGTGGCCCCATCGACCAGGGCCGACTCCTCGAGGTCCTTCGGGATCGACCGGAAATACCCGATGAGCAGCCACGACCCGAACGGCACCAGGAACGTCGGGTAAGTTAGCACCAGCGACCAGATGGTGTTCGCCAGGCCGAGCCAGTTGATCACCTGGGTAAGGGGCAGGAAGAGCAGGGTCTGGGGCACCAGATAGGTTACAAAGATTCCCCAGCCCAGAAGGGTTCCGCCCGGAAACCGGAACCGGGCCAGGGCGTACCCGGCCGGGACCGACAGGACCAGGGAGATCGCCGTCGAGAGGGCGGCCACGACGGTCGTATTCAAAAGCCAGTTGGCAAAAAGGGTCCGCTCAAACAGGTAGCGGTAGTGCTCCAGGGTCGGCCTCAGAACGATAAAGGGGTTCGCCTTTACGTCGAAAAGCTCGGCGTTGGGCTTAACCGAGGTCACCGCCATCCAGTAGAAGGGAAAGAGCAACAGCACCAGGGTGATAACCACCGGCACGTAGATGCTGATAAACCGGTCCAGGATTGCCACAGGCCGGGGCGTCATCTCAGTCGAGCTCCTGCCGGCGCATATACCAGAGGGTGAGAAAAACCGTTAGGCACAGGGCCGGGAAGATGAACAGGGAAATCGCCGCCCCGAGGCCGATCTCCCCGGAGGGTAGCCCCACCTGGTAGGCCAGAGTTGCAAACAGGTGGGTGCTGTTCGCCGGACCGCCGCGGGTCAGCACGTAAATCAACTGAAAGTCCGAGAAGGTCAGGATGACCGAAAGCAGGACGACGATGATTATGACCGGCCGGAGCGTTGGCAGGGTAATGTGCCGGAACATCTGCCAGCGGCTCGCCCCGTCGATAGCTGCCGCCTCGTAAAGCTCCTGGTTAATGACCTGCATTCCGGCCAGAAAGCTTATCGCATAAAACGGGGTGCCCCGCCAGATGTTTACGGCCATCAGCGAAATCATCGGCCAGGGATTGGTCCCGAGCCAGACCGGCCCCTTAATCCCAAAACGGGCGAGCATCCAGTTAATCACGCTGAATGTCGAGTCAAACATCCAGAGCCAGGCGAGGGCACTCAGGACCGTGGGGACGATCCAGGGCAGGAGCACGGCCGCCCGGACGAACCTCTTCAGGGGGAACGTGTTGTTGAGCAGAACGGCCACCGCAAGCCCGAAGGCCAGCTTAAAGACCGTTGTGACCCCCGTATAGAGAAAAGTGTTGCGGAAAGTCTGCTGGAAAATTGAATCCCGGGTCAGCTCAATGAAATTCTTGAGGCCGACGAACCCGCCGGGAACCCCGATCCGGCTGTCGGTCAGCGACAGCCAGATGCCGTACAGAAACGGGTAGACAACGAACGTAGTCAGCAGCCCCAGGGCCGGCAGCATCAGCAGGTAACCCAGGACTTCCTCCCGTTCGAGAAGAAGCCGCGGGTCCCAGGGCCGGGCCGGCTTTTTCGCAACGGCTACCGGGGGCGCTTCGGCCAGGGCGCCCTTTTCAGCCACTGCAGGCCTCCTTCAGGAGCGGCCGGTCGGCGTAAGGTCAAGACCGGCCGTAAATCTGGCGGAGCTGGCCGGCCGCCCACTTCACGGCATCGGCCGGCTTGAATTCCCGGGAGCAGGCCTTGGCAAACAGGTCAACGATGATGTAGGCCTCCCGGACCTGGGCTGCCTTCGCCGTCGGCGGCCCCGGCCAGCCCGGCCACCGGCCGGACCCGTTCACAACAATGTCCCGGAAGGCCTTGATTTTCGGGTCCTTATTCCAAACCGGGTCGTTCTCCGAGTACTTGAAGGGCGCAAACTCGTACGCCAGGCCGACGTCCACCCACTTCGAGTACTGCTGAGGGTCCATCAGGTACATTATCAGGTCCTTCGCCGCCTGGACATTCTTGGAGTAAGACATGATGCCCAGGCTGAACAGGGCATGAAGGGAGAACTGGCCCGCCGGACCCCGCGGGTGGACGAAGTGGTCCGATACCTGGGCGACCTTCGGGAAGTCCCGTTTGGCGACGAAGTAGATGCTGGCCCCGTTCAGGGTGCACGAAATCTGTTCGGCCAGATATGCCCGGTTGTTGGAGGTGTCATCCCATGAGAGGCCACTCTCATCGAGGGCGCCGTAAAACAGCTCGACGGCCTTTTCGACGGCCAGGAGGGTGGCGTCGCTCTCCAGGGCCACGGTCTTGCCGTCCTCGAGGACCTCCTTTCCGCCCCAGGCCCAGAGCCACGGATACCAGAAGCCGGGCGGGTCCCCATAAGAGTGGCCCAGGGCCTGGCCGATCGGCTTGCCGTAGGCCTTTAGCTTCTTGCCGACCTGGATAAACTCATCCCAGGTTGTCGGGACCTGGACCCTGGCCTCCTGAAAATAGTCGGTCCGGTAGACGAAGACCCCGGGGTTTACGCTCCAAGGGACGGCCCGCCAGACGCCGCCGACCTTGTTGTACGCCTCGGCGTCCGGGTAAATGCCACCCAGCCGCTTGATCAGGTCCTCAACTTCTTTGGAGACATCCACCAGCGAATTTTCGTAGATCCAGGCCCAGCCCTGGGTCCAGCGAATGACGTCCGGCCCTGACCCGGCCTGGATTGCGGCCGCAATCCGGGCCGGCGTGTCGTTGTAAGCGATGTGCTCAACCCGAACCTCGACGTTATTCTTCTTGCCCCAATCCTGGGCCATCTGGTCAAGCAGCTTATCCTGCTCCTGAACGAAGCTCGACTGCCAGAGGACCAGCAGCTGGGTCGGACGTCCCTGAACCGCCGGCGCCTGCTGGGCCGGCTGGCTCGGGGCGCAGGCGGCCGCAACTGCCCCCGCCCCGACCGCCAGGGCACTTCCCAGAAACTCCCGCCGGGTAATAACCTTGCGCCACGGCTTGCCCATTTTGACCTCCCCTTTTGGATTCTTAACCTGACCGGACTGCGGCCCTCAGCTCCGGCTCGATCAAGGACCGTTCGGTCCGGGCATCAAAAAGGTGAAGCTTTTCGGCCTCGAATTCCAGCCCCAGGTTCATACCGGGCTCGACCCCGAGCATGCCCGGGAGCCAGACGGTCCAGGTGTGCCGCCCGCTGGTCACATGAACCAGCGTCTCGCTGCCCAAAGGCTCGACCACCTCCACCCGGCACCGGATTGCCGGCCGGTCTGGCCCTGAAAGCCGGATATGCTCCGGCCGCACCCCAAGCACCACGGCCGAGTCCGCCGCCCGGACCCGAATCGCCTCCCCAAGCCGGCCGGGGACTTCGACCCGGAAATCGCCCACGTCGACAAGGAGCCGGCCATCCTCGGTTATGAGCCGGCCCGGGAAAAAGTTCATTGCCGGGCTCCCGATGAACCCGGCCACAAAGATGTTGACCGGATGGTCGTAAACGTTCTGGGGGGTATCGACCTGCTGGAGAACCCCATTGTTCATCACCGCAATCCGGGTCCCCATCGTCATCGCCTCGACCTGATCGTGGGTGACGTAGATCGTCGTCGTTTTAAGGGCCTGGTGAAGCTTTTTGAGTTCGGCCCGGGTCTGGACCCGGAGCTTAGCACGGAGGGTC
>JAUQQI010000273.1:1143-12578 GCA_030549955.1 Chloroflexota bacterium | reverse complement strand
CCAGCGGGGCGGCCGAAGGCCGCGCGGCTGGCCTTCTCGATACTTAAGCCGCAGGCAGTCCAGTGCTGGGCCCTGAGACTGAGCTCGGAGATGGTTATCCGGCAGGGGGCGCCTTCGGCGCGGTCAAGGTCTCGGCGGCCTGGGCCGGCCGAGTCGCCTCTGGCGACTGCCACTGTCTCAAATGTTTCCGAACTTACACAGAATCACGACCCGGGGCCGCTTGACAAGGCAAACTTGTCCTGCTACATTATTGGTGAAAATCGAAGACCGCTAACGGCTGCGAACGGGACTAGTAGGCTCTGTGCCGGGCCCTTCTGCCCGGCGGCGCGGCCCAGAGAGCCGGGGCAAGGTGGAAGCCCGGTGCCGGCGCAGGGGTTGAATGGACCCGGGAGCTGCAACCTGAAATTGCCGGCGTGGGCGGCCGGTGAGAGTAGGCGTTGCCGGAGTTGCCACCGTTATCAGGGTGTAGGGTATCGTCGGGTCGCCTTTCCGGCGGCTAGCCGCCCAGTGGGCGGCTACCGGCCCGGCCGTACCCGCTGTTGAGGGCCGCGTGCCGGGCGGCCGAAGCAGGGTGGCACCACGAAGGCGGTTAAAGCCTCTCGTCCCTTTGGACGAGAGGCTTTTTGATTGAAGCTGACGTAAGGAGGAACCGGATGGACACGGTTAAATACATCCTGACCGAAGACGATATGCCGCGCTACTGGTATAACATCGTGGCCGACCTGCCGTTCCCTCTGCCGCCGGTCATCCACCCGGCCACCGGCCGCCCGGTCGGACCTGACGACCTGGCGCCCCTTTTCCCGATGGCCCTCATCGCCCAGGAGGTCACGACCGAACGGGAGGTCGAAATTCCGGAGCCGGTCAGGGACGTTTATCGCCTCTGGCGGCCGACGCCCCTCTTCCGGGCCCGCCGGCTCGAAGAGGCCCTGGGCACGCCGGCCCGAATTTACTACAAGTACGAGGGGGTCAGCCCGGCCGGAAGTCACAAGCCGAACACGGCGGTGGCCCAGGCCTTTTACAACAAGGCCGAGGGCGTCCGCCGGCTGACGACGGAGACCGGCGCCGGGCAGTGGGGGAGTGCCCTGGCCATGGCCTGCCGGTTCTTCGACCTGGAATGCAAGGTCTACATGGTTAAGGTCAGCTACCACCAGAAACCTTACCGGCGGGTCCTGATGGAGACCTGGGGCGCCCAGGTCGTCCCAAGCCCGAGCCCGGATACCCGGGCCGGCCGGGCGGTGCTGGCCGAGAATCCCGATTCGCCCGGCAGCCTCGGGATCGCCATCAGCGAAGCGGTTGAGGATGCGGCCAGCCGGGACGATACGAAGTACTCCCTCGGGAGTGTGCTCAACCACGTGCTCCTGCACCAGACGGTCATCGGCCTCGAGGCCCGCAAGCAGCTCGAGCTGGCCGGGGATTACCCCGACGTCGTGGTCGGCTGTGTCGGCGGCGGGTCTAACTTTGCCGGCCTGGCGTTCCCGTTCGTTGCCGACAAGCTTCGGGGTAAAAGCCTCCGAATAATTGCCGTGGAGCCCGAGGCCTGCCCGAGCCTGACCCGCGGCGTTTACACCTACGATTTCGGCGACACCGCCGGGACGACGCCCCTGCTCAGGATGCACACCCTCGGCCATACTTTCGTGCCGGCCGGCATTCACGCCGGCGGCCTCCGCTACCACGGGATGGCGCCGCTGGTGAGCCTGCTTTACGAAAACGGCCTCATCGAGGCCCGGGCCGAGCACCAGACGGCCGTTTTCCGGGCCGCGGTGGAATTCGCCCGGGCCGAGGGAATCGTACCGGCCCCGGAATCGGCCCACGCCATAAAGGTGGTGGTCGACCTGGCAGTGGAGGCCCGGGAGGCCGGCCGGGCCCAGGTGATCCTTTTTAACCTGAGCGGCCACGGTCACTTCGACCTGGCCGCCTACGAGCAGTACCTGGCCGGCCGGCTGGAAGATTACGCCTACCCGCGGGAGCGGGTCGAAGAGGCGCTGAAAAACCTGCCGCAGGTTCCAGCTGCGGGGGATTGATAAGGGAGGGGGCAAGTCATGGCGGCTACCCAGGTTAAAAAAGGTCGATTGCTTACCGGAGACCGGCCCACGGGCAAGTTGCACCTGGGCCATTACGTCGGCTCCCTTGAAAACCGGGTCAAGCTTCAGGACGAGTACGAGTGTTTCTTCCTGGTCGCCGACTACCATGCCCTGACAACCCGACCGAGCCGGCAGGACATCGCTGAGATCCCGGAAAACATCCGGGAGATGGTCCTGGATTACCTTGCCGTCGGGATTGACCCGAACAAGAGCACGATCTACCTGCAGTCGCTGGTGCCGGAGGTGGCGATTCTTCACCTGCTGTTCTCAATGCTGGTGACGGTGCCGAGGCTCCAGCGGATTCCGACCATCAAGCAGATGGCCCGGGACGCCGGCCTGGAGGCAATCCCCTACGGCCTGCTGGGCTACCCGGTGCTCCAGTCGGCGGACATCCTGATGGTCCGGGCCGAAGTCGTGCCGGTCGGGAAGGACAACGTCGCCCACGTCGAGCTCACCCGGGAGGTCGCCCGCCGGTTCAACTACCTTTACGGGCGGGTCTTCCCGGAACCTGAGGTTCTGCTGGGGCGGTTCCCGATCCTGCCCGGAATTGACGGCCAGAAAAAGATGAGCAAGTCGCTGGGCAACGCCATCCTCCTGTCCGACGACGAGAAGACCGTCACCCAGAAGGTGATGCGGATGTACACAGACCCCCGCCGGATCCGGGCCGATATCCCCGGCCGGACCCGTGGGAACCCGGTTTTTATCTACCATGAGCTTTTTAACCCGAATAAAGAGGAGGTCGAAGACCTGAAGCGGCGCTACCGGCAGGGCCGGGTCGGGGATGTTGAGGTCAAGCAGAAGCTTGCCCGGGCCCTGAATCAGTTCCTGGAGCCCATTCGACAGCGGCGGGCCGAATTCGAGAAAAAGCCGGGCATCGTCGAAGAGATTCTCATCGAAGGCAGCAAGGTGGCCCGGCGGGAGGCCCAGGAAACCCTCCGGCTGGCCGAAGAAGCGATGGGTTTGACCTACTTTCGCAGGCGGGAGGTTCTGGTCGGGTGAACCTGGTCCCATCCCTGGGTGAGGTCCGGGCCCTGGCGGGGCCTGGTCGGCTGGTGCCGGTCTACGCCGAACTCCTGGCCGACCTCGAGACGCCGGTCTCGGCTTACGTGAAGCTGGCGGCCAGCGAGCCCTATTCGTTCCTGCTTGAAAGCGTCGAAGGGGGGGAGCGGCTCGGTCGGTTCAGCTTCATCGGGGCTCGGCCGCGGCAGCTTCTCACGGTTTCGGGTGAAGACCCGCTCCCGGTCCTGGCCGGTGCCCTCGGCCGGCGGGAAGTGGTGCGGCTGCCCGGTTTACCCCGGTTCGTGGGCGGGGCCATCGGGTACCTGGCCTACGACGTGGTCCGGTTCTATGAGCCCCGGGTGCGCCTCCCGGACGTTGACGTGCTGGGGCTCCCCGAGGCGGTCTTTCTGCTGACGGATACGGTCCTCGTCTTTGACCACGTCAAACATCGGATGCTCGCCCTGACCCTGGTCGATGCCGACGCTGACATAACCCGGGAGTATC
The DNA here is from genome assembly GCA_030549955.1 of Chloroflexota bacterium. Lineage (GTDB taxonomy): Bacteria > Chloroflexota > Dehalococcoidia > JAUQQI01 > JAUQQI01 > JAUQQI01. The sequence goes on along the minus strand of JAUQQI010000273.1, from coordinate 8,994 downwards.
TGCGGGCCGGGGAGCGGGTAGAGGCCCTGGTCGCCCGGCTTGAACGGCCGGTGGGAGGCCAGACGTCGGCAGCCTTGCTTTCGGACCAGGCGAAAGCCCGGGATGGGGCTGTCCGCTCGAACCTGAGCCCGGCGGCCTTTGGTCGGATGGTCGAGCGAACCCTGGAATACATCCGGGCCGGGGACATCATTCAGGCCGTCCTTTCCCAGCGGTTTGTCCGGCCGACCGCCGCCGGGCCGCTGGCCATCTATCGCGCCCTCCGACATATCAACCCCTCGCCGTACATGTTTCTGCTCGCCCTGGGCGATTTCCACTTGGTCGGGGCCTCCCCGGAGATGCTCGTACGGGTCGAAGATGGGCTGGTCGAGGTGCACCCCATTGCCGGGACCCGGCCCCGGGGGGTGACCCCGGAAGAGGACGCCGTCCTGGAGGCTGAACTCCGTTCGGACGAAAAGGAGCGGGCCGAGCACATCATGCTCGTCGACCTCGCCCGCAACGACGTTGGCCGGGTGGGCGTGCCCGGAACGGTCCAGGTCTCGCAACTTATGGAAGTCGAGCGTTACTCCCACGTGATGCACCTGGTCTCCCACGTGACGGCTCAGCTCCGGCCCGACCGGACCCCCTTCGACGCCCTGCGGTCATGTTTTCCGGCCGGCACTCTCTCCGGGGCACCGAAGGTCCGGGCCATGGAGATTATTTCGGAGCTGGAGCCGGACCGCCGGGGGCCGTACGGGGGGGCAGTCGGCTACGTCGGCTTCAACGGTAACCTGGATACGGCCATCACCATTCGCACCGTCGTCCTGAAAGACGGCCGGGCTTACGTTCAGGCCGGGGCTGGCATTGTCGCCGACTCAAAGCCGGAGGCCGAGTACGTGGAGACGGTGAACAAGGCCCGGGCCCTCCTGTGGGCCATCGACCTGGCCGAGGAGCTGACTGGTCAGGCGGTGGAGGCAGCCGGATGATCCTGCTCATCGATAACTACGACAGCTTCACGTACAACCTCTATCAGTACCTCTCCGAGCTGGGTGCCCGGGTTGAGGTCGTCCGGAACGACGAGGTCACGGTTGGCGAGGAGGAGGCGCTTGGCCCCGACGGACTGGTGGTCTCGCCCGGCCCCTGTACGCCGCGCGAGGCCGGAATTTCCGTGGAACTGATTCGCCAGCTCGGCAACCGGGTCCCGATTCTCGGGGTCTGCCTGGGCCACCAGTGCATCGGCGAGGCCTTCGGCGGGCGGATTGTACGGGCCGACGAGCTTTACCACGGGAAGATGTCCCTTATCTACCACGATGGCCGGGGGATTTTCCGGGGGGTTCCCAGCCCGTTCCGGGCGATCCGCTACCACTCCCTGGTCGTGGCGGCCGATTCGGTCCCGGACTGCCTTGAAGTCACGGCCCGGACCGACCGGGGCCTGGTAATGGGCCTGCGCCACCGGCGCTTCCCGGTGGAGGGGGTCCAGTTCCATCCGGAGTCGATTATGACCGAGTACGGCAAAACGATTCTGAAAAACTTTTTGAGCCGTTGCGAGGGAGGGAACGATGATACGGGAAGCCATCGCTAAGGTTACAGCCGGCGAGGACCTTACCGCGGACGAGGCCGCCGACGTTATGGCCGAGATCATGGACGGGTCGGCGACCCCGGCTCAGATCGGGGCATTCCTTGTCGGCCTGCGGATGAAGGGCGAGACCGCCGACGAAATCACGGGAATGGCCCGGGTAATGCGGGCCCGGTGCGTCCGGGTCGAGGGCCTCAGTGGCCTGGTCGATACCTGCGGAACCGGCGGCGACGGGTTCGGCACGTTCAATATCTCCACGGCCGCGGCCTTCGTTGCGGCCGGGGCGGGGTTGCGAGTTGCCAAGCACGGAAACCGGGCCATGTCGAGCCGGTGCGGGTCAGCGGATGTCCTCGAGGCCCTTGGGGTCAAGATTGACCTGGGGCCGGAAGAGGTTGCAACCTGCATTCGGGAAGAGGGTATCGGCTTTCTTTTCGCACCTATCTACCACCCGGCGATGAAGCATGCCGCCGGGCCCCGCCGCGAGGTCGGCATCCGAACGGTGTTTAACTGGCTCGGCCCCCTGACCAATCCGGCGGGCGCCGAGCAGCAGGTGCTCGGGGTTGCCGACCCGGCCGCGGCCCCGAAACTGGCCCAGGCCCTCCAGAATCTGGGAACCAGGCGAGCATTCGTCGTTCACGGCCACGATGGGGTCGACGAGGTCTCGCTGAGCGGCCCGACCACCGTCTACGACGTCTCCCCGGACGGCATCCGGCAGTTTGTTCTCAACCCCGAAGACCTGGGGTTCAGGCGGGCGAGCCTGATGGAGGTGGCCGGGGGCACTGCGGCCCTTAACGCGGTCCTGGTCCGGGAGGTGCTGACCGGGGTGCCCGGACCCCGCCGGGACGTGGTCGTGCTCAACGCGGCCGCGGCCCTGGTGGTCGGCGGACTGGCCGAGGACTTCCGGGAAGGGATTGAGCTTGCCCGCCGGTCCATTGACAGCGGGGCGGCCCGGGCCAAACTGGAAGGCCTCATCAGCCGGAGCCGGATGCTCGGCCTGCCCAGGGGGTACTGAGGGTGACCGTCGAGGCCCTTAAGGAAATTGTTGCCCGGGTTCGCTGGCGGGCCGAAGCCCGGGCGGCCGCCAACGGGCCGCTGGTGCGGTCGGCCCTCGGGTCGGCCCCGCCGGTCCGGGACTTCGCGTCCGCCCTGGGCCAGCCGGGCCTTTCGGTCATTGCCGAGGTGAAATTTGCGTCCCCTTCGGCCGGCGTGATTCGCTCGGCCGCGGACTTTGAGGCGGTCGTGACCGGATATGTTCGGGCCGGGGCCGCGGCCCTCTCGATTCTGACCGAACCCGAATTCTTTGGCGGTGACCTCTCTTACCTGGACCGGGCCCGTCAGCTGACTGAGCGACTCGGGCGGGCCCTCCCGCTCCTGCAAAAAGACTTCATTGTCACCGACTATCAGGTTTACGAGGCCCGGGCGGCCGGGGCCGATGCCATCCTGCTCGTCGTTGCCGCCCTTGACCCGGCCGACCTTAAAAACCTGCTCGGCCTCGCCCGGCGGCTTGGCCTTGAAGCCCTGGTCGAAGTCCATACCGGGGCTGAGCTGGAGGTTGCCCTGGAGGCCGGGGCGACGATAATCGGCGTGAACAATCGCAATTTAAAGACCCTGGAGGTCGACCCGGACACGTGCCTGCGCCTCCGCCCCCTCATTCCGCCCGGGGTTCTGACCGTTGCCGAAAGCGGCCTGAGGTCCCCGGACGACCTGCGGAGGGTCGCGGCGGCCGGCTACGATGCCGTCCTGGTCGGGGAGGCGCTGATGCGGGCACCCGACCCCGGCCGGGCCCTGGCCAACCTGACCGGAGCGCGGTTATGGGTGGGCTTCTAGTTAAAATCTGCGGCCTGCGGAGCTGGACCGACCTGGAGGTTGCCGCCGGGGCCGGGGCAGACTTCGTCGGGTTCGTCTTCGCCCCGAGCCGGCGGCAGGTAACCCCGCATGAGGTTCGGGCGCTGGTTCACCGCCTCAACGGCAGAAATCGGCCGCTTATCGTGGGGGTCTTTGTCAACCCAAACCCCGACGACGTTAACGCAGTTGTGGAGCTCTGCCGGCTCGACCGGGTTCAGCTGAGTGGGGACGAGCCGCCCGACCTCTGTCGGCGGATCCGGGTCCCGGTCTGGAAAACGATTCACCTGGCCGGACGTCCATCGCTGGATGTGGCGACCCGGTACGCTGAGGTCGTCGAGTTCATTCACCTGGATGCCTTCGTTCCGGGCCGGTACGGCGGCACCGGGGTCAGTACCGACTGGACCCTCGCGGCCGAGCTTGCCCGGACTTACCCGGTAATCCTGGCCGGGGGCCTTACGCCCGAAAACGTCGCCGCCGCGGTGAGCCTCGTGCGACCCGCGGGGGTTGACGTCTCAAGCGGGGTCGAATCCGACGGCCGGAAGGACCCGGCCAGGGTCCGGGCCTTCGTCCGGCAAGCACGAGACGCCGGGGCGGTGCTAAAACAATAAGCGGGACCGGACGCTGATGGCACATTTGACGGAGAAACTCCCGGATGAGCGGGGCCGGTTCGGGCGGTTTGGGGGCCGGTACGTTCCCGAAACCCTGATCCCTGCCCTCATGGAGCTCGAAGCTGCCTACGAATGGTTCCGGGCCGACCCAGGTTTTCGGCAGGAACTTGACTACTATCAGCGCCATTACGTCGGCCGCCCGACTCCCCTTTACCAGGCGGCCAGACTCGGCGAGCTGGTCGGGGCCACCATCTACCTCAAACGAGAGGACCTGGCCCACACGGGCGCCCACAAAATTAACAACGCCCTCGGGCAGGCTCTCCTGGCCCGACGGCTGGGGAAGCGGCGAATCATCGCCGAGACGGGGGCCGGTCAGCACGGGGTGGCGACGGCAACGGTCTGCGCCATGCTCGGCCTCCAATGTGTGGTTTACATGGGGGCCGAGGATGTTCGGCGCCAGGCTCTCAACGTCCGACGGATGCGGCTTCTGGGGGCTGAGGTCCGGGCGGTGGCCACGGGCAGCCAGACCCTTAAGGATGCGATCAACGAGGCGATTCGCGACTGGGTGACCAACGTCCACGATACCTACTACCTCATCGGGAGCGTGGTAGGGCCCCATCCCTACCCCCGGATCGTCCGGGACTTCCAGGCCGTCATCGGGCAGGAGGCCCGGCAACAAGTGCTGGACCAGGCCGGCCGCCTGCCGGACTACGTGGTGGCCTGCGTCGGCGGCGGCAGTAACGCCCTTGGCATCTTCCACGGGTTTCTTGCCGACCCGGCGGTCCGGCTGGTGGGGGTTGAGGCGGCGGGCCAGGGGACCGAGACCGGTGCCCACGCGGCCAGCCTTGTGGCCGGGCGCCCCGGCGTCCTGCATGGGGCCTACACCTACCTCCTGCAGGATGAAGCCGGGCAGGTCCGGGAGACCCACAGCGTCGCCCCGGGCCTTGACTACCCGGCAGTCGGCCCGGAGCACAGCTTTCTGAAAGAAACCGGGCGGGTCACTTACGTGGCCGTCGACGATGCCGCCGCCCTGGCGGCATTCCGGACCCTGGCCCGGACCGAGGGAATCCTGCCCGCCCTGGAGGCCGCCCACGCCATCGCCTACGCCCTTGAACTGGGCCGTCAGGAGCCGGGCCGGCTGATCCTGATAAATCTTAGCGGCCGGGGGGATAAGGACCTGGATTTGGTGCCGGTCGAATGACTCCAGGCCGAATTGACGAACTCTTTTGCCGCCTGAAGACCCAGAACCGGCTGGGCCTGTTTACCTATGTCACCGTCGGCTACCCGGACCTGACCGCCGGGTGGGAGCTGGCCCGTCTGGTCCTGGACGCCGGCGCCGACCTTCTGGAGCTCGGCATCCCGTTTAGCGACCCCCTCGCGGACGGGGCGACGATCCAGCGGGCCAGCTACCATGCCCTTCGGGCCGGCGGCCGGCCGGAGCATGCTCTTGAGCTTGCGGCCCGACTTCGGGCCGCGGGCTACGGCCAGCCCCTGGTTGTGATGACGTATTTCAACCCGGTGGTGACCCAGGGTGAGGACCGGTTTTGCGCCGAGCTGGCGGCGGCCGGCATCGACGGCCTGATCGTCCCGGACCTGCCCCCAGACGAAGCGGGGCCGATTCTGGAAGCGGCCCGGCGTCGCCGGGTCGACCTGATCTTCCTGGCGGCCCCGAATTCCCCGGAAGACCGGCTCCGGAAGGTCGCGGCCGCGGCCAGCGGGTTTATTTACTGCGTGAGCCTCACGGGGGTGACGGGTGCGCGGGATACCCTTGCCCCGGGTCTCGACCGCTTCCTCAGACGGGTCCGAGCCGTTTCCGGGCTGCCCCTGGCCGTTGGTTTCGGCATCTCCCGGCCGGAGCAGGTCCGGGCCCTGCGGGGGCTCGCTGACGCCGTCGTTGTGGGGAGCGGGCTCATTGACCGGGTCGAAGCCACCCCGCCGGAACAGTGGCCTGCGGAGATCCGGGCGTATATCGCTGGCCTTCGGGCCGCGGCCGCTGACGGTTAGCGGGCGGTCTGGTCCGATGCTCCGCTGGGTCGGTTTTCGCTGGCCGGCGGCCCCTCTTCACCCCGGACCGACCGCTGGAATTCCCTCAGCCCGGTCCCAAGGGCCTTTCCGAGGTCCGGAAGCTTGCCCGGCCCGAAAACGACCAGGGCGATAGCCAGGATAATGAGCAGTTCAGGGATGCCTAGATTCGGCACAGGGAACCTCCGCTCCGAACCGGAGAGAAGCCAACAGGGCAACACCCGCCCCTAACTGCTGGCCGACGACAGCCAGGCCATGGAAGACCCCGAAAGGTCTCAACTGGTCCTCCCGTCACCCGCCGGGGGGCCGCCAACCGAACTGCCCTCAAACCCGGCCGAGAGTTCCGCGGCCGCCCGGAGCATGGCATCCAGAATCAGCCTGCCGTCCTGCGGCCCGAGGCTGTGGGCCGGACCTGCCACCGTTAGGGCCGCGACGGTCCGGTCGTCCCAGAGGCGGACGGGAACCGCCAGGGCCCGGACGCCCCGGACGAACTCTTCATCTTCCACCGAAAACCTCCGGGCCCGGATTTCGTCAATCTGCCGGCGCAGCTGTTCCGGGGTGACAATGGTTCGGTCAGTGTAACGGCGCAACACTGCCCGCCCAAGCCACGCTGAGACCCAGCCGGGCGGCGAAAACCCCAGGAGCAGCTTGCCCGCAGCCGTCGCATGCAGTGGGAGGAGGTCCCTCGGGGCAGGACCGGCCCTGAGCCAGTCTTCGGCCTCGGCGACGACCATCGCCGAGTCATGCCGGGCCAGGGCCAGGAATGTCGTCTGGCGCACTTCATCCCGCAGGCGGCAGAGGACCCCCTCCGCCTGGGGACCGAGCAGGAGGTCGGGACCCCAGCCGGCGGCTACCCGGAGGAGGTTCGGGCCGACCGTATAGCGGCCGGTGGCCGGGGCCTGGGCGATGAACCCGGCCCGAACCAGACTTCGACAAAGCCGGTGGGCGGTGCTTGGCGGGAGGCGCAGCATCCGGGCAAGTTGAACGACCCCGACGGGCTCCGAGCTGGAGCCCAGAAGCTCGAGAAGTTCGAGCGCCCGGAGAACCGACCGAACAAGGCCGGCTTCAGCCGTCAGCTCCCGGGTTCCCCTGGCAACCATTCTCTGCCTCCTGGAAGAATCTTGTTTACTTTCCGGGCTAAATTCTCGGCGAACTTAACTAAAAACGGCCTAAAAAATCCGGGGGAACCCGTAAAAAACTTCTAAAGATGGTCCGCGAACCGGGACGGATTTGTCGCGGGAACGCACAAAGCGCCTTTGCAGGCGCCTAATCTGATTGCCTGCCGCGAATCCAGCGGAAGATTTCCCACAGACCTATTCCGAAACCGGTGGCCAGGATGACGGCAGCGGCGACCCATTCGCGGTTGCGTAGAAACCAGTCGATAATCATTGCGGGCTTTCCTGTCGGTCTACCGCAATTGTATACTGTGGGCAGGTCGGCAGGCGCCGGTTGATCCCCGAAATTGCAGGTCAGTAGAGATGCAGGCAGCCCGACTGGAGCGCTTTCTCAGCAGCCTTGGGGCGGCGTTCGAGGCCCTGAGGGTCCGCAACTACCGGCTGTTCTGGGCCGGTCAGTTTATATCCCAGATGGGAACCTGGGTCCAGCGGGTCGCCCAGGCCTGGCTCGTACTCACCCTGACGAACTCGCCCCTCGCCCTCGGCACGGTCACGGCCCTCCAGTTTCTGCCCATCCTGTGTTTTTCTCTCTTTGGCGGCATGCTGGCTGACCGGCTTCCCAGGCGCAGGGTCCTGCTCGTCACCCAGAGCCTGGCGGCTCTGCAGGCCCTCGTCCTAGCCGGACTGACCGCCCTTGGAATCATTCAGC
>JAUQQI010000273.1:0-1133 GCA_030549955.1 Chloroflexota bacterium | reverse complement strand
CCGTGCCTTACCGGGGGGGTACCGGGAGGTAAGGGGTGCTCCCCCTCTACGACGTCAACCGTTCCCGGCGCCCCGCCTTGGTGGTCAAGGCCCTGGTCCTCCTCAACGCCCTGGCCTTCCTGCTGGGCCTGATTAATGCCCTCGACAACCCGGCCCGCCAGTCGTTCGTCCCCGAACTTGTCGGGCGGGCTCAGGTGGCCAACGCGGTAGCCCTCAATTCGATGGTCTTTAACGCCGCCCGAATCCTCGGCCCTGGGATCGGCGGCCTTGGGGTGGCAACGGTCGGGTTTGCGGGCTGTTTTCTGGCGAATGCGGTCAGCTTCCTGGCAACGATTGGGGCCTTGTGGCTTATCGACCCCAAAGCCCTATTCGTTGCGGCCGGCGGCGGCCGGCGAAAGGCCACCGGCGGGGTCGGCCCGGCCCTGAAATACGCCTGGCGAACGCCGGCGATCCTGACGGTTATCATCCTCCTGGCCTTCGTGGGAACCTTCGGCTACAACTTCACGGTGGTCCTGCCGCTGGTGGCCCGGTACGTCGTCCGGGTTGACGCCGCGGGATTCGGCCTCATGACGGGGGCGATGGGGGTCGGGTCGGTGCTGGCGGCGCTGTGGCTGGCCTACCAGCGCCGGCCGACGCTCCGGCGCCTGCTGGCCGGGGCAGCCGCCTTCTCCGCGCTCCTGCTGGCGGTCGCCCTTTCCCGGGCCTTTCTCTTGAGCCTCGGGTTGCTGGTTGTGCTGGGTTTTGCAAGCGTATTCTTCACCGCCAATGCGCAGACTATCCTTCAGCTGGCATCCCCGGACGAATTCCGGGGCCGGATAATGAGCTTCTACACCCTTCTGTTCCTCGGAACGACCCCGGTCGGCAGCTCCTTTGTCGGGGCCGTGGCCGAAAGGTGGGGCGTTCAGACGGCCCTGGCCGTTGCGGCCGGCCTCTGCTGGGTCGGGGTTGCGGCGGGGTTTGCATACGCCCGCCGCCACGCCGCGGCCTGACCATCATCCGCTCGAACACCCCCCCCAACTTCCGGCCCGGAATCGGCCCGTGGCCGCTCCCGGCCTTTTCTTGCAGCACGCGGGGAAATTAACTATAATATCCTAGTAAGTTTCTCAACAAACTCAAGTTTAGGGGGTGAAAGC
>JAUQQI010000077.1 GCA_030549955.1 Chloroflexota bacterium | reverse complement strand
CCCTCCAGGCGCAGTACGACGCCGCCGTCGCCCGCCTGAACCAGCTTCTCGCCGGGCCGAACCCGAACGACGTCGCCGCCGCCAAGGCCCAGCTCGACCAGGCCCAGGCCCAGCTCGAGCAGGCCCAGGCCGCCTACAACCGGATCGCGAACCGCCGGGATGCGGCCGACCGACCCGAAGCTAAAGCCCTCGCCCAGGCCCAGGCGGCCTATCAGGCGGCCCTGGCTACCTACCAGGCCAGGACGGCCGGCCCCACGGACGACCAGATCAAGGCCGCCCAGGCGCAGGTCGAGCAGGCCCGCCAGGCCCTCGAAGCTAAGAAGGCCCAGCTTAACGACCAGAGTCAGATCAAGGCGGCCGAAGCCGCCATGATCCAGGCCAGGCAACAGCTCGACCAGCTTCAGCAGGCCCTTAACGAGCAGGCGAACCTGAAAGCCGCCGAGGCCGCGGTGGCCCAGGCCAAAGCCCAGCTGGACAAGGCGCTTTCAGGCCCGGACCCGAACGACGTGGCCGTCGCCCAGGAGCAGGTCCGGCAGGCCGAAGCAAGTCTCCAGCAGGCCCGCAATAACCTGGATAATGCCGTTCTCCGGGCCCCGTTTGACGGGGTGGTTGCGGCCGTGAATATCAACCCCGGCGAGCAGACGTCGGCGGCCGGCGGGCCGGTCGTGGTGCTCATCGACCTCTCGTCCCTGCGGGTGGACGTGAATATTGACGAGGCGGATATCGGCAAGGTGAAAGTCGGGCAGCCGGTCCGCATCACCAGCGAAAACCTCCCGGGCCAGCAGTTCCAGGGACGGGTCACGGCCGTTGCGCCGACGGCTACCATCCAGCAGGGTGTCGTCAACTACCAGGTCCAGGTTCAGATTCAGGCCCAGCCCGGCCAGGCGCTACCGTTGCGGCCCGGGATGACGGTACTGGTAAGCATTATTTACGACCAGCGGCAGAACGTCCTGGCCGTGCCCAATCGGGCCGTGCGGACCCAGGGCCGGACCCGCTACGTCGAGGTGCTGGTTGACGGCGGCCGGACCGAGCGGCGGGACATTCAGACGGGCCTGAGCAACGACCAGCTCACCGAGGTCGTTTCGGGCCTCAAGGAAGGTGAGCGGGTAGTAATCCCCGGCACCACCACCGCCCAGCCGAGGGTTCCGACCGGTTTTGGCGGCTTCGGCGGCGGGTTTGGTGGACCGCCCGGCGGGCCGCCGGGCGGGCGGTGAGGCTTCCAGGATGCCGCCCCTTATCCTGCTCCAGAACGTGACCAAGGTTTACAGCCTTGGTCAGGTCGAGGTTATGGCCCTGGCCGGGGTCAGCCTGGAAATAAACCCGGGTGAGCTGGTCGCCATTATGGGCCCTTCAGGGTCCGGCAAGTCGACCCTTATGAATATCCTGGGCTGTCTTGACCAGCCGACCTCCGGCCGCTATCTGCTCGAGGGCACCGACGTGGGCCGGCTCTCGGACGACGACCTGGCGGCAATTCGCAACCGGAAGGTGGGTTTCGTTTTTCAGAGCTTTAACCTTCTGCCCCGTCTGCGGGCTGTCGAGCAGGTCGAGCTCCCGATGGTTTACGCCGGGGTGCCCCGGTCGGCGCGTCGGCGGCGGGCCGTCGAGCTTTTAGAGCTGGTGGGCCTGGGTGACCGGCTTGACCACCGGCCGACCCAGCTATCCGGCGGCCAGCAGCAGCGGGTTGCCATTGCCCGGGCCCTGGCCAATGACCCGAGCCTGATTCTGGCTGATGAGCCGACGGGCAACCTGGACTCCCGTTCCAGCGCCGAGATTCTGGCGGTGCTTCAGCGGCTCAATCGGGAGCGGGGGGTTACGGTCGTCATCGTTACCCATGAACCGGATATTGCCCGCCATACCCGGCGAATCATCCAGGTGCGGGACGGGTTAATCATCCGGGATGAGCCGAACCTCAACCCCACGGATGCTGAAGCTGGGCTGGGGAGGAAGACGGCATGACGAAATATTTTGACCTTGCCCTGACGGCCCTGCAGGCCCTTTCGGTCAACCGCCTCCGGACGTTTTTGACGGTCCTCGGGATCGTTATCGGGGTCGGGTCCGTTATCGCAATGGTTTCCGTCGGCCGGGGGGCGAACGAGCAGATTGCGGCCCGAATCCAGAATATCGGCACGAACCTGCTCTTTATCGGCCCAGGGCAGGTTCAGCAGGGCGGCCTCGCCCTCGGTTTCGGGTCGGCCCAGACCCTGACCTACGACGACGCCGTCGCCCTGAACAACGAGCCCGAGCTCCTCTCGATGATCACGACGGCGGTGCCTTTCAACCAGACGTTCCGGCAGGTCGTCGGCAACGGCACGAACTGGAACACCCGAATCATCGGCACGACCCCGGACTACTGGTGGGTCCGCAACTACCAGCTCGCCGCTGGGGACTTCTTCAACCAGCAACAGTTCGACGCCGGCTCGGCGGTGGCCGTCCTGGGAGCCGATGTGGCCGACCAGCTCTTCCCCGAATCCGACCCCGTCGACCAGAACATCCGGATCGGCCAGGCCACGTTCCGGGTTATCGGAGTTTTCGCCCGGAAGGGGGCCGGGGCCCTGGGCAACGAGGACGACGTTGTGGTTATTCCTTTGACAACCTTCTACCGGACAATAACCCGGCAGGTGGCCGCCCGGGGCGGGTCGCCGACGGTTAACACGATCATTGTCCAGGTTGCCGACCGGAGTCAGATGCAGGCGGCCGTTGAGGCCATCGCCGCGATTTTGCGTCAGCGGCACCGGGTGAGCCAGGATGACTTTATCATTCGTAGCCAGGAGGATATGCTAGCCCTGGCCAACCAGATAACGGGGATTTTCACCTTGCTGCTCGGCTCCATCGCCGGGATCTCCCTGGTCGTCGGTGGCATCGGCATCATGAACATCATGCTTGTCTCGGTAACCGAGCGGACCCGGGAGATCGGTATCCGCAAGGCCGTCGGGGCGAAACGCCGCGATATCCTCTTTCAGTTTCTGACCGAGGCGGTGGTTGTCAGCGTCGCCGGAGGTCTGCTCGGGATTCTCCTCGGATTTGGACTCTCCAGGCTTATCAGCACCCTTGAGATTAACGGCCAGCGGATCCCAACCCTGGTCGCCCCCGACGCGATCCTGCTGGCCGTCGGGGTCTCGGCCGTTATCGGCCTCTTCTTCGGTATCTACCCGGCCGCCCGGGCGGCCAGACTCAATCCCATCGAGGCACTGCGCTATGAATAAACGGACATCCCTCATTCTGGGACCCGCCGCAGGTCTCCTGCTTTTTGTCATTGTGCTTACCGGCCGCGGCCAGGCGGATATCCGCACCCAGGACCTGGCGGCAACCCTGACGCCGACCAAGGATACCAGCATCTTTTCCGGAACCCCGAACGACAACAGCGGCGGAAGCGACGCCAGCTGGCTCTGGGTCGGGGACGGCGGCTCCTATGGCGAAGAGCGGGCCCTTATCCAGTTTTCTTTCAGCACCGTCCCGGTCAGCGTTACTATTCAGCAGGCCCTGCTCTGGCTTACCCTGGACAAGTCGGCCAGCGGCTATACGCCCGGGCCCTTAAGCATCAGCATCCACCGGGTGACCCAGCCCTGGACCGAAACGGCGACCTGGAACCAGATGGCCAATAACTTTGCCGAAAGCTACGCAACGGTCACGGTTGGGGATGACCAGAACTGTCGCTTCGACATTACGGGGCTGGTTCGGGCCTGGCGGGCCTTCGACGCCGGGGCCGGCGGCTATCAAAACTACGGCCTGATGGTGAAGGCCACGAGTTTTGTGCCCGGAGCCCAGAAGATTTTCTTCTCAAAGGAGGCCAGGACCGGCACAAGCCCGATCCCGGGAGCCCAGCCGCCCACCCTCGAGCTCTACTCCGGCCCGGCCCCGGCGCCAACCCCAACCCTTCCGCCGCTCCCCAACCGCCTCTTTATGCCCCTGGTAAGCCGGGCAGCTACCTGCCGCTAGGGGTTATTGAGCCCGGTGCCGGGGTGCCGAAGTAGGCGCCCTGGGGCTGCCCTCCGGGAACGTCCTGGCCGGGCCGGTCCGGTCGGCCTGAAGGGCCGACCAGGCGGCAACCTCCGCCGGGCCGTCGTCCTGGTCAATACCGGGCGAAGGGCTTCGGAGCTTTCCGAATTTCACCCGACCGCACGGGTCGGTGGGTAGGCCTCGGCCACAGGCCGCACACTGGTTCAAGCACCCCCATTACCCGGGACCCTCCAGGACCACAGGCAATTTTTTGAAGCCCTGGTCAAGGGAGCAAACCGGCTCTCCGGCCTGACTGGCCTCAACCGCCAGCAGGGCGTCGGCAATGTCCACCCCGTGGGCTGCGGCCAGCTCCAGCGCCGTAAGCAATCGCCGCCCACTGGCGCTCCTGATTCCGGGGGCCAGCAAAAAGTCCCGCAGAACCCCTGCGACCTGCCGGACGGGATGGCCATAAAACGAGCGGAGCACCCAGAAAACCTCCGCCAGTACCACATCGGTTACGACCAGGACCACTTCACCCCGCTCGGCCCGTCCCATCAGCGCCCGGGCCTGCTCCGCCAGCTCCGGGGGTGAACCGACAAGAAACCGGATAATGACGTTGGCATCAACCCAGAGCCGACGCTTCACGCGCTACGGCCTCCCCGAGCCGGCGGCCGACTTCGGCCCGCACGGCGTCTTTCCCCGGATACGGTCGGGTGGACGCCAGGACACCCGCCAGCTCGGACAGCCGCCGACGGCGGAGAGGTCGGATAGCCACTTCGCCACTGGGACGCAGCTCAAAAACGACCGCATCACCGGGTCCAATGCCCAGGGCCCGCCGGATAGCGACCGGGACGGTAACCTGGCCTTTGGAGGTCACACGACTGATTTTCTCCATTTCCGCCATCCTGAACTGTCAAAAGTCCTTACCTAAGGATAGGTCAGAAATTCATTGGCGTCAAGGTCTGTGTCTGACGGGTCTCTCCCGCTCTGGGCGGTGCGGCCTGCCGCCCGGGGACAATGTCTGAAGGTCCAGAGCGGGGTGTCCGGGGATCCCGGGGCCGCCCTCCGGGAACGTCCTGGCCGGCCCAGTCGGGGGTCAGGTCAGGCTGACCGGGGCGTAGTGGACCCGACTATTTGGCAACCTCCGGAACTGCGGCGAGGGGTCGGCCCGTTTGACACCGGACGGTTTCCGCGTTTATATTTTCCCGAGTCCGACGACGTGCTCAAACTTATCACCAGTTAGAGTGGCAGACCAGGCCATGCCCGGACCGCTTGAAGGTGTTAAAGTCTTAGAAATCGCGAACTGGGTCGCCGGGCCCTCAGCCTGCGCGATTCTTTCCGAGCTGGGTGCCGATGTCATCAAGGTTGAGCCCCCGGAAACGGGCGATGCGATGCGCAGTGTTACAACCTCCCGCCGGGGTCTCGTGCCCTACACCGGGGGCATAAATCCGATCATTGAGCAGGATAACCGGGGCAAGCGCAGCATCGCCGTCGACCTCTCCCGGCCTGAGGGCCAGGAGGTCGTCCACCGGCTTGCTGTTCAGTCGGATGTTCTGGTGACGAATCTGATCCCGCGGCGCCGGGAGCGCTATCGCCTCCGGTATGAGGACCTGGCGCCCGAGAATCCCCGGCTCGTCTACGTGGTCCTGACCGGCTACGGTCCCGAGGGCCCGGACCGGGACCGGGCCGGCTTTGACTATGCGGCCTTCTGGGCCCGCTCGGGGATTATGGCGATACTTGGCGAGCCCGATGCGCCCCCGGTCCAGCAGCGGCCCGGGATGGGCGACCACACGACGTCCCTGGCCATCGTTGCGGCGGTGGCCACTGCCCTTTACGAGCGGGAGAAGTCGGGCCTGGGTCAGCAGATCGAGTGCGCCCTCTTCCATACGGGTCTTTGGGTGCTTTCGATGGATGTGGTTGCGGCCCTCCGGGAGCGGGCAAATATTGAGCGGGTATCCCGGCGGGAAGTTACCAACCCCCTATTTAACTATTACCGGACGGCCGACGGGAAGTGGATTCAACTGGTAATGCCCGTCTCGGATCCCTACTGGCCGGGGGTATGCCGGGCGCTGGGGCTGGCCGAGCTTATTGATGACCCCCGGTTTAACACCCACACCCGGCGGATGGAGAACTGCCGGCAGCTTATCCGCATCTTTGAGGAGCGGTTTGCGACGAGGCCCCGGGCCGAGTGGGGTCGCCGGCTGGACGCCGAGGGCTGCATTTGGGCACCAATCCAGACCCTCGATGAGGTCATCGAGGACCCCCAGGCCCACGCAAACGGCTATTTTGCGACGTTGCGACACGCCAGCGGTGAGGAGTTTCAGGTTGTTGCGGCCCCGATCAGATTCCGGCGGACGCCGGGCCAGATTCGGGGGCCAGCCCCGGAAGTCGGCCAGGACACCGAACTCATCCTGCTCGAGCTCGGCTACGACTGGGACCAGATCGAACAGCTCAAGGCTGACAGGGTAATTATTTAAGTCCGGGAAAGGAGGATTCTGATAATGGGCGGTCCGAAACGGGCCTACAGCCGACGGGAGGTCCTGCGGCTCGGCCTCGCCGGTACCGGTCTCGTAGCCGCAGGCGGCTGGCTGGCGGCGTGCCAGCCTGCGCCGGGGGCACCGGCGCCGACAACGGGAGGCGGCCCCAGCTTCGAAGGGAGCGTCACCGTCGGCATATCCACGACCCTTTCGGGTTCGATTGCCAGCCTCGGCCAGTCCGGGCTCCAGGGCGTCCAGCTGGCCATCGCAGACCTGAATGCGAAGGGCGGGGTGCTCAAAAAAGAGGTCAAACTGGTCTACGCTGATGACGCCGCGAAGCCGGACCAGGGCGCCACCAACGTCCGGAATATGATCCTTAACGACCAGGTCGTGGCGCTTTTCGGGCCGGTCAGCAGCGCCGTGGCCGCCGCCGAGACGGGGATCGCCGCTCAATATCGTAAGCCGATTTTCTTCCACACATCCAACGACCTGGTGCTAACGACCAAGCAATTTCATAAGTATGCTTTTCAGGTGGTGCCTAACACTTACATGGAGCCCCGGGCGATTGCTGAGTATCTTTCGCGGCAGCCCTTCCGCAAGTTTTACACTATCTCCCCAGACTATAACTACGGCCGGGACTCGGTTGACGTCTTTTTGAACGCCATGAAGGACTTCGGGGCGAATATCGAGGTTCTGGGCCAGCAGTGGCCGAAGCTCGGGACGACCGACTTCAGCACCTACATCTCGGCCGCCCTGGCCGCCAAGCCGGACTTTGTCGTCATGTTCATCTACGGGGGCGACCTGCTGACCTTCACCAAGCAGGCGAAAGGCTACGGGTTCTTTGAACAGGTGAAGTCGGGCGGGCCCTGGGACCTGACCCTGCTACCGGCCCTCAAGGGCGAGGCCCCTGCCGGCCACGTTGCCTGGAGCCGCGGCCCGTTCTTTGCCATCGACACGCCCGAGGTCAAGGATTTTGTCAGCCGCTACCGGGCGAAATATAACGAGTGGCCGACCGAGTGGAGCCTGCTCGCGTACACCGCCGTCCAGGTCTGGGCCTGGGGTGTTCAGAAGGCCGGGAGCTTCGACGGTGACCCGGTAGCCGATGCCCTGGCCGGGGCCACGGTCCCGACGATCCGGGGGAGCATAACGATCCGCAAGTGCGACCACCAGGCCGAAATCCCGGAGTACATCGGCACCATTGCCGCCTCGCCCCACCCCGAGTACGGCTTTCCGATTCTCGAAAATGTCTTCGTCGCCCACCCGGAGCGGATTTTGCTGAGCTGCGACGAAGCCCAGAAGCTCCAGCCCCGGTAGCCGGCTTGACTGGCCGATGGTTGCCTGGCCTGACGCCGTAATCCAGTTGCTTTCGGGCCTGACGGCGGCAAGTACCCTGTTTATCGTCGCCTCCGGCCTGACGCTGGTGTTCGGGGCCATGCGGGTCATAAACATGGCCCACGGCAGCTTTTACATGTATGCCGCCTTCATCCTGGCCACGGTTGCCGGCGGGGCCGCCGGGGGCGCCCGTTTCTGGGTCGGCCTTGGCGCAGCGGTAGTGGTTGTCGCCGTGCTGGGGGGGCTTGTCGAGGTCGGGGTGCTGCGCCGGACCTATGACAAGGAGCACCTTACTCAGCTCCTGGCTACCTTTGCCCTGGTGTATATTTTTGCCGACCTGGCCCTCCAGGTCTGGGGCGGGACCTACCGCTCGGTGTCGGTGCCGCCTGGCCTGGACGGCCAGGCGGAGGTTCTGGGGCGGGCCTTCCCGGTTTATAACTTCTTTCTGATCGGCCTGGGTATTGCGGTCGGGGCCGGACTCTGGTTTATCCTTCAGCGAACGACCCTCGGCTGGCAGGTGCGGGCCCTGGTCGAGGACCCGGAACTCCTGGCCGCCGCCGGCGTCAACGTCCGCCGGGTCGGGACGATCGCCTTTATAATCGGGGCGCTTCTGGCCGCCGTTGCCGGGGCGGCCCGGGCCCCCGGGATCACGATTGCGCCCGGAATGGACACCGAGATTCTGGTCGATGCCTTCATCGTTGCCGTCATCGGCGGCCTTGGGTCGGTGACCGGCGCCGCCCTTGGGGCCATCATCATTGGCCTTTTCCAGGCGGTCGGCGTTCTGCTGGCCGCCGAATGGTCCTCGGCATTTACCTACCTGGCGATGATCCTGGTTCTGATCGTGCGGCCGTCCGGCCTGCTGGGTATCCCCGAACGGTGACGGCAAAGCCGTGGCTAAACCAGTTTTCGGAACGGGTTCCCGAGCAGCTCCTGTCCTGAAGGCCGGGGCGGGCAGGCTTAAGCTGGCCGGCCGGATGCTGGTCCTGATTGTCCTGCTGGCGGTCCTAGCTGTCCTACCGTTCTTCCTGCCGCCGGCCGAGCTCATCACGTTCCAGAAGGTTCTGGTGCTCGCCCTGTTTGCGGTTGCCACGAACCTGCTTATCGGCTACGGCGGCCTCGTTTCTTTCGGCCAGGGGGTCTTTTTCGGGCTCGGGGCCTACGTCGTTGCCCTCAACTGGCGCCATTATCAGCTGCCCTTCTGGTTAGCGATGGGGGTTGCCCCGATTCTGGGGGCCCTGCTGGCCCTCGCCATCGGAGCGGTCGCCCTCCGGACCCGGCGCCTGTACTTTGCCCTGCTGACCCTGGCCTTCTCCCAGCTTTTCTTCACGATTGCCGAAAAATGGTACGACTTCACCGGCGGCGACAACGGCATCTTCGGGCCGATGCTGCCGCCTGCCCTGGTCAACCCGACGGCCGGGTACTTTTTTATCCTTGGGGTGGTGATTGTTTCGATGCTGATCCTCTGGAAGATAACGGCCTCGCCCTTCGGGCTGGCCCTCAAGGCCATTCGGGAAAACCCAAACCGGGCTGAAGCCCTCGGCATCGATGTCTACCAGCACCAGCTGATTGCCTTCGTTATTGCCGGGTTTTTCGGGACGGTGGCCGGGACCCTTTTCGTTGTCCACGACCAGGCCGCGTACCCGCAACTGCTGAGCTGGGTTAAGTCTGGCGAGCCGGTCCTGTCGGCGGTGATCGGGGGCATGTATAGTTTTCTGGGCCCGGCCCTGGGCGCCTTTATCTTCCAGTACGGCCACGACTTCGTCATCCGATTCACGACCCGCTGGCAGTTGGTGCTTGGGGTCGTCCTGCTGGTTATCGTGCTGTTTGCCCCGGACGGCCTCACCGGCCTCGTCTACCGGGCCGGCCGGCGGCTCGGGAAGGGTTTGGGCCGATGACTGCCCTGCTTGAAACCCGCGGCTTGGTGAAGGCGTTTGGGGGATTGCGGGCGGTCGACGGGGTGGACCTCGTCGTCGAGCAGGGCCGAATCCACGCCGTTATCGGCCCGAACGGGGCCGGCAAAACGACCCTTTTTAACGTCATAACCGGCTACCTTCGGCCCACGGCCGGCCGGGTGCTCTTTCGGGGCCAGGATATCACCGGCTGGCCACCCCACCGGGTGGCCCGGATTGGGCTGGCCCGAACCTTTCAAATTACAAACATCTTCCCGCGGCTTACTGTGCTCGAATCGGTCCAGGTCGCCCTGGCCGCGGCCCGTGGCCGGGAAAAGGACCCGCTGAGCAGGTCGGACCGGACCTTCCGGGATGAGGCCCTCGCCCTCCTGGAAGATGTCGGCCTCGTTGGACTGGCCGACCAGGAGGCCCGAACCCTTTCCCACGGTGATCAGCGGGCCCTGGAGGTGGCCCTGGCGCTGGCCATTGGCCCGAAACTGCTCATTCTGGACGAACCGACGGCCGGGATGTCACCCTGGGAGACGGAGCGGACAGTGGACCTGATTTACGAGGTGGCCCGGCGCCGGGGGCTAACTGTTGTCCTGTGCGAGCACGATATGCAGGTCGTGTTTAAAATCTCCGACTGGATAACCGTGATGCATCAGGGTCGTGTCATTGCCCAGGGACTGCCCGACCAGATCCGGCGGAACGAAACGGTCATTCAGGTCTATCTGGGTGAGCAGGTATGACCCTGGAGCTTCACGAGGTCCACGCCTACTACGGCCAGAGCCACATCCTCCACGGCATAAGCCTGACGGTCGGCCCCGGAGAGGTTGTAGCCCTGCTCGGCCGCAACGGGGCCGGAAAGACTACCACCCTCCGGGCAATTATGGGCCTTACGCCGGCCCGCTCCGGGCGCATCATGTTTGATGGCCAGGATATTACCCACAAGCCGACCCACGTCATCGCCCGCCTCGGGATAAGCTATGTGCCGAGCGGCCGGCGGCTTTTCGGTCAGCTCACGGTTCTCCAGAACCTTCAGCTCTGGCAGCAGCCGCCCCGGGACGGCAGCCGGTGGAACCTCGAGCGGGTCTACGAGGTCTTTCCCAGGCTTGCGGAGTTCGCCCGGCGGCGGGCTGGGTCCCTGAGCGGCGGCGAACAGCAGATGCTCAAGATCGGCCGGGCCCTGCTGGCAAACCCGAAGCTCCTGCTCCTCGACGAGCCGACTGAGGGTCTGGCCCCGACCGTTGTCGGTCAGCTCAGCCAGTGGCTAAAACTGCTCAAAGACGCCGGTCTGAGCATGCTCCTGGCGGAGCAGAATGCCCTGTTTGCGCTGAAACTGGCCGACCGGGGCTACGTTTTAGAGAAGGGCCAGATCCGGTACGCGGCCTCTGCCGAAGAGCTCCGGCAGAGCCCCGAAGTCCGGGCGTATCTGGGCGTCTGAGCGCCGAACCTTACCCGCCCTGCCAGCGGGGCGGCCGCTTCTCGAGAAAGGCGCATATCCCCTCCTGGGCGTCAGCGGCCAGGGCATTCAGGGACATAACCTCCCGGGCGTAGGCATAGGCCTGAGGCTGGGGCATGTCGAGCTGGCGGTAGAAGGCCTGCTTGCCAAGCCCGATAACGAACGGGCTTGAGGCCGCAATCTTTTCGGCCAGCGCCCGGGTTTCGGCCTCGAGGGCCTCGGCCGGCACAACCCGGTTTACCAGGCCATAAAGGAGGGCCTCCTGGGCCGAAATCGGCTCGCCCGTAAGGAGCATTTCCATGACCTTCTTGCGTGGCAGGTTGCGGCTTACGGCCACCATCGGCGTCGAGCAGAAGAGGCCGATCTTGACGCCGGGGGTGGCAAAGCGGGCATTCTCAGCGGCCACCGCCAGGTCACAGCTTGCTACGAGCTGGCAACCCGCGGCGGTGGCGACCCCGTGGACCTGGGCGATAACCGGCTGGGGGATGCCCTGAATGGTGTCCATAAGCTCGGTGCAGACGTCAAAGACGTAGCGGTAAAAATCTGCAGTCCGGCCGATTAGCTCATTCAGGTCGTGGCCGGCGCAGAAGGCCGGACCGTTCCCCCGGAGGATGACGACCGCGACGTCCCGCCGCCGGCTGATTTGGCGAAAGCAGTCGGTAAGTTCGAGCATGTGCTCGACGGAGAGGGCGTTGCGCTTGTCGGGCCGGTTCATCGTAACATAGGCTATGGGCGCCGCAACCTCCAACAGGATGTTTTTATAAACCGTAGTTCCCGCCTCGTTCATCTCGGACCTCCCTGCTAACTGTCCTCGCTTAATGATATCCTTTTCGGCGGCCAGCTGAAGGCCACAGCATCAATACAACCCGAAGCCTGGAGGTTTTTGTTGGAGAATGGCCTTAACGGACAGGTAGCAATCGTTACCGGAGCCTCTTCCGGGATCGGCGAGGCCATCGCCCGGGCGCTGGCGGCCCGGGGCGTCCGGCTCGGCCTCTGCGCCCGCCGGGCCGACGCCCTCGAAGCCCTCGCCGACCGGGTCCGTTCGACCGGGGGCGAAGTCTGCTGGCGGGCCCTGGACATAACGGACGAGGCGGCCGTTACGGATTTCGTTGCCGGGGTCCAGGCCAGCTTCGGGCGGATTGATATTCTGGTCAATAACGCCGGCCTGAACGTTCCCAGGCGGGCCCTTACCGAGGTCTCGGCCGGTGATTTCAGACGGGTTGTTGAGGTCAATCTGGTCGGAGCCTTCATCGTCGCCCGGGCAGTCATCCCGATTATGCAGGCGCAGGGTCGGGGCTTTATTATCAATATTTCGTCGGTGGCCGGCTTCCTTCCGAGTGTTCTGTCCGGGGCAGCCTACAGCGCGGCTAAGGCTGGCCTTAATGCTCTGACCCGGGTCATGAATCTGGAGCTGCGCCCCTACGGCATCCGGGCGTGTGTGGTGGCGCCGGGTGAGGTCGACACGCCGATCCTGGAGTCGCGGCCTTTCCCGCCGTCCCCGGAAGCCCGGGCGACGATGCTCAAACCCGAAGATGTGGCCGAGATTGTTGTCGATGTCCTTAACCTGCCGGCCCGGGCCACGGTCGAAGAAGTCATAATCAGGCCGACGGTTTTGCGGGACGTTTCGGAAGACTTTCGCCGGGCTGGAGCCGGCCAAGAATCGCATTAAGACGCTGCTGGAGGAGATAGAGAC
>JAUQQI010000018.1 GCA_030549955.1 Chloroflexota bacterium | reverse complement strand
AACCGGTTCACTGACCCGGGCCTGTACCGGCGGGCCCGGGAGCGGCTTGAGGAGGAGCTGCGGCTCATTGCCCGGCACAACCTGGCCGGTTTCTTCCTGGTCTACCGGGATATCGTCGGGCTCATCCGGGAAGTCGCGGCGGAGGTGCGGGGTCCCCGGGCCAGTTTGAGCCTGACGCCGGTCCTGGGTCGGGGAAGCTCGGTCTCGTCCCTGGTCTGCTATCTTATCGGCCTCTCCCGGGTCGACCCGGTGGCCACGAACCTGTTTCTGGGCCGCTTTCTCAATGAGGGGATGCAGTCGCTACCCGACATCGAGAGTGTTACGCGCCGGGAGATTCGGGAGCGGGTTATCCGGCGCGTCTACGAGCGCTACGGGCCCGACCACGCCGCCCTGGTCGCGGCGGTCACGACGTTCAGGCTACGGGGGGCGATCCGGGCGGTGGGCAAGGCTCTCGGCCTCCCCGCTGGGGAGGTCGACCAGCTGGCCCGGCTGAGCGAGGATGGAGCGGCCCGGGCCATCCGGACCGAACTTGCCCGCCGGCCCGAATACCGCCACCGGCTCGGGGAGCCCATCTGGGCCCGGTTTGCCGAACTGGTCGAGGCCCTGGCAGGCTTTCCCCGCCGGCTCGACCAGCACATTGGCGGGATGGTCATCTCGTCGACGCCCCTCATCGAGATGGTTCCCATCGTGCCGGCGGCCATTCCCGGCCGGTTTATCTGCCAGTGGGATAAGGACTCGTGCGAGGACGCGGGGTTTGCAAAAATTGATTTTCTGTCTCTGGGAATGCTTTCAGCCGTTGAGGAGGCGGTCGACCTTATTGCCGAAAACGGCGGACCCCTTATCGACCTGAGCCGGATCCCGTTCGACGACCCGGCCGTTTACGATATGCTGGGCCGGGCCGACACCATCGGGACGTTCCAGATGGGGAGCCGGGCCCAGCGTCAGCTTCTGGTTCAGACCCGGCCCCGAAACTTAAAAGAGCTGGCCGACCAGGACGCCCTGGTTCGGCCGGGGCCGGGAAATGGCGGGGGTGGCCGGATTTACGCCCGCCGCAAGCATGGCCTTGAGCCCGTAACCTACGACCACCCGAAGCTCGAACCCTATCTGGCCCACACCTACGGGGTGATGGTCTACCAGGACCAGGCGATTCAGGCGGCCATGGCTATCGGCGGCTTTTCGCCGGCCCAGGCCGATGCACTGCGGCGGGCCCTTTCCCGGCGCCGGTCGGAGCAGGCCATCGCCGCCTTCTGGGAGGAGTTTCGCCGGGGTGCCGTGGCCCAGGGGATTCCCGAGGCGACAGCCCGCCGGGTCTTTGATAAAATCCGGGGCTTTTCGGCCTACGGCTATCCGCAATCCCACGCCGTCGCCTTCGCCCAGCTTGCCTATCAGACGGCCTGGCTGAAGCTTTATTATCCGGCCGAGTTTCTCTGTGCCCTGCTCAACAACTATCCGCTGGGCTTCTACGCCCCGGATGTGCTTATAAAAGACGCCCAGCGCCACGGGGTGGTCGTCCTGCCACCGGACGTGAACCTGAGCCGGGCCAGGTGCACCGTCGAGGGCGGGGCGGTGCGGCTGGGTCTGGCCTTCGTTAAAGGCATTGGGGAGGCCGGAGCCCGGGCCATCGAAGATGCCCGCCGGAACGGACCGTTCCGGTGGCTGGGGGACCTGGTTCGCCGGACCGGTCTGCTCCGGCGGGCCCTGGAGAATCTAATCCTGGTCGGGGCCTGCGACGGCTTCGGCCTCGGCCGGCGGGAGCTTCTCTGGCAGTTAGGACTGGTGCTGGGAGGGCGGGTGGCCGGGCAGGGCTGGCAGCCGGCCCTGCCCCTGGACCCCGGCCCCGTGCCCCGGCTCCCGGAGGTTTCGACCTGGGACCGGATGCTGGCAGATTACCGGGTGATGGGCCTGTCGGTGGCTTATCATCCGGTAAGCCTGCTCCGGCCAGCCCTGGGCGAAGGGGTCGCGCCGCTGGGGGCCCTGCCCGGTCGGCCCGACGGAACCCGGGTGGTGGTGGCCGGGCTGGTGGTGGCCCGCCAGCGGCCTGAGAATGCCCGGGGGCTCTGTTTTATAACCCTCCACGACGAGTTCGGCGAGGCTGACGTGGTTATCCCGCCGGGCCTTTATGAGCGCCGCCGGGATAATATCCGGACGGCGCCCCTGCTACTGGTGACCGGCCGGGTTGACCGGAGCCGGGGGAGCCTGAGTCTGCTGGCCGAGGATGTGGGCCGGGTGCGGGTGCCGGTTCGGATTCCGGTGCCGGCTGACGGCCCGGCCAAGGGCCGCCGGTTGCTCGACCCGGTGGCCCTCAGGCTCGTCGAGCCCCCAGGTCTTGCCGCCCTGGCCGGAGTTCCGGCCGCCCACAGCTTCCGGTAGGGGCAGGCATTCCCATTGCAGCTGACAGTCTGCATCTCTTAGTAAGACCAATAGCCTGGGGGATCCCGGTGAATACAGTTCGGGTCTCGGTGAAGGGCCAGGTTGTGATTCCGAAGTGGGTTCGGGAGCAGCTTGGGATTCATGAGGGCACCATCTGTCGGGTCGAAATGGCCGGGGAGGGCGTCCTGCTGGTGCCGACGCGCCCGGCTGTTCAGGGCTGGCGGCACTGGGAAGGGATACTGGCTGGTACCAACGTCCTGAAAGACCACCTCGAAGAGCACCGGCGTGAGCTGGACCGTGAAGGGCGCCGTCCTTGACGCCTACGCCTTGCTGGCGTGGCTGGCCGGCGAATCAGGGGCCGAACAGGTCCGCCAATGGCTTACTGAAGCCGAGGCCGGGGAAGCAACGCTGCATATCTCATTAATCAACGCAGGTGAGGTCTATTACCGCCTGTCCCGTCTCGGAAGGCACAAGGAGGCCCGGGGCATCTGGGATGACCTCAAACGGGGCATTTTACCAGTGCGGCTTGCTACGGTCTCCACCCACCGGGCGCTGGCCGCCGCCCTTAAAGCCAGCTATCCGATTGCATATGCCGACGCTTTTGCCCCTCAGTTAGCTCAGGGGGTGCGTTTGCCCCTTGTCAGCGGCGACCCGGACTTCGCAGCGCTGGCAGCCGACGGGGTGCTGACGGTTCAGTGGTTGCCGCGGTGAAGCAGCCGACCCAGGTTAACCGGTTTGGCGGGAAATAAGCCCCGTCTGACCAGCAGGTCCCTCACGTGGGCCCAGACCTGTCGGGCCAGAACGCCCGGGGGCACCTGGGCGTCCAGGACAAGCCACCGTTCGGGGTCCGACCGGGCCAGCTCCAGATACCCGGCCCGGACCCGCCGGTGAAACTCCAGCTCCTCGGCCTCGAACCGGTCGGCCCCGGCCCGGCCCCGGCGGGCCAGACCGGCCTCGGCCGGCAGATCCAGCAGCACCACCAGGTCCGGCCAGAGGCCGCCGGTTGCCAGCCGGTCGGCGTCCGCCACCTGGTCCAGGGGCAGTCCCCGGCCGTAGGCCTGATAAGCAAGGGTTGACGGGGAATAGCGGTCGCAGAGGACAACCTGGCCGGCGGCCAGGGCCGGTCGGATGACCGTACTTACCAGCTGGGCCCGGGCCGCCAGGAAAAGAAAAAGCTCGGCCTCGGGTGCCGGATTTTGGTCGGCCCTTTTAAGCAAAGCCCGGAGCCGCTCGCCAAGGCGGGTGCCGCCCGGCTCCCGGGTGCGGACGACGGGGACGCCGGCCCGTCGGAGCCGGCGGTAAAGGCGCCGAAGCTGGGTCGTTTTTCCCGAGCCTTCGGGCCCCTCGAAAGCGATAAAGAGCCCCACTAGCCGGCGCGGTCGCGGTAGGCCCGGAGCCTCCGCAAAGCATCCGTAACTTTAATGGTCGACCCAAAGCGCGGCTGGTGGCCAACGGCCACCTCTTCAGACCGGCCCGGCCGGACAGGTTGGCCGCCAGCTGTCTGCTCGGGCAGGCCGAAGATGGCCGTAAGGGCCTGTTCCATCTGGATAATCGTGTTGCTCCGCAGGACATAGACGGGAATGCCCTGGGCCTCGGCCTCCCGGAGAAGCTGGGGCTTCTTCCGGTAGAAGTTTTTAAGGGTCATTACGGCGTCGGCCTCGGCCAGGGAGTCAACCATGACCACCGGGAGCTGGAGGCCCCGGGCGACCTGGGCGAGCCGGTCCCGGCTCACCCCGTAGGCCAGGACCCGGAGGGGCTTTTCGGGGACTTCGGGGGCCGGGGTAGGCGCGGGGTGGGCCACCGGCCGCTGAAGTTCGAAGCCCCGAATCGTGCCGTCGGGCATGAGCTGACGGCGCAGGTGGGGCGGCTCGATGCCCCGCAGTATCAGGTCGACAGCCTCGGCCACGTCCGGGTGGACCGCGACCTCGGTCCAGCTCTGGATCTCCACGACCACATCGAAGGTCGGCGGGGCCTTGCGCTCCAGGATTGTCTTCTGGGTGCCCCGGCGTCGGGCCTCTTCGTCGCTGAGGGTTACCGCCTGGACGCCGCCAACCAGGTCGGCCAGGGTCGGGTTCATGATCAGGTTCTCGAGGGTGTTGCCGTGGGCGGTCGCGATGAGCTGGACGCCCCGCTCAGCAATGGTCCGGGCCGCTTCGGCCTCCAGCTCGGTGCCGATCTCGTCGATGACGATGACTTCGGGCATGTGGTTTTCGACGGCCTCGATCATGACGGCGTGCTGGAGGGCCGGGGTCTTTACCTGCATTCGGCGGGCCCGGCCAATGGCCGGGTGAGGGATGTCGCCGTCGCCCGCAATCTCGTTCGACGTGTCGACGATAATCACCCGCTTACGGAGGTCGTCGGCCAGGACGCGGGCCGCCTCCCGGAGCATGGTGGTCTTCCCAACTCCGGGGCGCCCGAGCAGGAGGATGCTCTTGCCCGACTCAATGAGGTCCTGAATGATCCGGACCGTGCCGTAGACCGCCCGGCCAACCCGCAGGGTCAGGCCGACGATCTTGCCCTGGCGATTGCGAATCGCGGAGATCCGGTGCAGGGTCCTCGGAATCCCGGCCCGGTTGTCGTCTCCGAACTGCCCGATCCGGGAGACAACGTACTCGATGTCAGCCTCGGTCACGTCGCGCTCGTTCAGGATGATGTCATCGTCGGGGAACCGGGCCTCCGGCCGACGACCAAGGTCCATGACGACCTCAAGCAGGTCGGATTTTCGGGGATGGGCATACAGTGGCTCGGCAATATCCGGCGGGACCACTGCCAGCAACGCCTCCAGGTCATCAGTAATTACTTGCTGCAACCTCAAACCCTCCTTCAAGCCCTTACCAGAACAAGTTTCTTGGACTCAACTCGCACCGTCTGATGGCGAACCAAGCTGATGAAACGCCCCGCCGGCTCGAG
Source organism: Chloroflexota bacterium (assembly GCA_030549955.1). Taxonomy (GTDB): domain Bacteria; phylum Chloroflexota; class Dehalococcoidia; order JAUQQI01; family JAUQQI01; genus JAUQQI01. The sequence goes on along the minus strand of JAUQQI010000018.1, from coordinate 7,540 downwards.
CCCGAGTTGCTCGAGGGCGGCGGCAACGTGGGGCTGATAATCGGCGACCAGGCCGAGAACTGCCTTCTTCCCACCGTGGCGGGTCAGAAATGCCCCGAGATGCCGGGTGATTGCCGGAGCCGAAAGGTCGCCGGCTTCGACGGTGAGCTGAAACTGGTCATCAACGGCCGCCAGCCGGGCCCACAGCACCGGCTCGCCCGCCTCCTCGACAATCAGCTGGCGGCCGCCCCGAAACCACTGGCGCCACTCCGTCAGGGTCATGGCCTCGGCCTGCCGGACGGTGAGGGGGACGACCCGGCAATAGAGCCGGAAGAGGGCAAGGTCATCCCCCCGGCGGCGGGGCCGTCCAGGGCTGTCAGCCGGCAGCTTCACGGGTCGGCCGCGGAAAAGGGTCTCCGTCCGGTAGGGGACAAACCCGGCAGCTCGGGCCGCCCCGAGGACCGGACTGTTGACGGCAAGGCGCAGGTAGATGCGCTCGACCCCATGCCGGGCGGCGTCAAGCCCGAGCTGGCGCAGTAAATCGGTGCAGTCCTGGGGCCGACCGTCAGGGGGCCAGATCAGCTGGTCAACTTCCCAGTAGCCCCGTCCGAAGGGTAAGGTGGAGACAAGGCCGGCCAGGCGGTCACCGTCGTCGAAGAGAAGGGTGTGGCGGCGAACCTCGAACGAAACCAGCGGATTCAGGACCCTGAAAAGGTCCGTCCAGTCATCCCGTCCCCGCCCGAGGGCCCGCCGACCATAGGCTTCATTCGGGTAGCCCCGCCGCTGAAGGGCGGCAAGACTGACCAGGTCCGTCGGTCGGACCGGACGAATCATTACAGCTTTAGTCGCGATTCTACCCCTTTTTGCCCAGTTCCACTGAAAATGTTAACTCAATTACACCGACAACACAAGCAAACACGGCCGGGTGTCGGGCGGAGGCCCGACCTTTGCCCCGCGCCGCCAGGCAATATCCACAGGTGGTTAAGCAAATTCTTCGGCATCGCTAGTTCGGTTCAATGGTAAAGGACTTTCAGGCCGAGCCCTTCCGTGAAGAAGCGCAGGGCACCTCCGAAATCGTCGACCTACAGGGTGATATGGGAAACCTGCTTTAACGTCGGATGTTTTCAAGTATCGAGCAGATAGTGACGTCGGGCCCAGGCGCTCAGGACGTCCATGACCACGACGACGACCAGGACGGCCAGCAGGACAGTCGCAAGCCGGCTGTAAGCCAGGGTGCTGATATAGACCTGCATGTAGAAGCCGATGCCGCCGGCGCCCACCAGCCCCAGCACTGTCGACGACCGGATATTGTACTCGAGCATGAAGAGGAGCTGGCTGAGGACCGTGTTCGCCGACTCGGGCCACAGGACGTACCGGACGAGGTGATGGCGGCGGGCGCCCAGCCCCCGGACGGCTTCAATGACTTCGGGGTCGACGCCTTCGAGAATCTCGGCGTAGAGCTTCGCCAGGTAGCCCACGGTATACACCGCCAGGGCGAGGGTGCCGGCCAGGGGCCCAAGGCCGACAACAATGACCATTATCACCGCCCAGAGGAGGCTCGGGACGGTCCGGGTTACCGCAACTACCAGCCGGACGGCAAGTACTACCGGCCGGGGGAAAAGGGTCCGGGTTCCGAGCACCCCCAGCGGAAACGACAGAAGAAAACCGAGGAACGTGCCCGCAAAGGCCATCTCGACCGTTTCGATGAGGGCCCCGAGCACGACCGGCAGGACCGAAAGGTCAGGCGGAAAAAGCTCGGCCGCAAACCGTCCGAAATTCACCAGGCCGCCGGTAAGCCGGCCCGGTTCGAAAAATCCCATCCGGCCCAGCACCCAGCCGAGTGCGGCGAGAAGGGCCAGGGCCCCGCTCAGGCCTTGCCACCGGCGCAGGTTCACATCCCGGCCCTTACCAGCCAGCGACCCCGGTTCTGCCATCCTCCGCCTCAACCAGGGCCCGGAAGCTCGACCACTCCAGAGTACCGGCCGGGCCATGATAAACTATCTTCCCGTCCTTAAGGACGACGACATGGTCGGCCAGCTCCTGCACAAGCTGGATCTCGTGCAGGTTCATGACCAGGGTAAGGCCCCGCTCCCTAACCAGGCCCCGAATTGTTTCAAGAATCCGGGCAGCCCGGGGCAGGTCCAGGTCAGAAACGAACTCGTCAGCCAGGATAAGTTTGGGGTCCTGCATGAGGGTCCGGGCAATGGCGACCCGCTGGCGTTCGCCACCGCTCAGCTGAAAGACTCGCGTCTCAGCCTTATCCCCCAGGCCGAGCATCTCCAGGTACTCCCGGGCCCGGGTCACTTCCGACCGGGGAAAGAAGCCAAGGGTCGGGCCGAGCCCCCCGTGCCGGGCCAGGGACCCCAGCAGGACGTTTTCCAGGGCCGTAAGCCCCCGGACCAGCCCGAGCTGCTGGGGAATGTAGCCGACAACCCGCCGGGACGGCGGGGTGAGGTCGCCCCGCAGCCGGAACCCCATAACTTCGACCGTGCCCCGCTGAAATGGCAGCAGGCCGGCAAGGACCTTCATCAGGGTGGTCTTGCCAGCCCCTGACGGCCCCATCACCACCCAGAGCTGACCCTTCGGCACCCGCAGGTTGACGCCCTTCAGGACCCATTCGTCCGGCCGGTAGGCCATCCACAGGTCCCGAACGTCGACCGCAGCGGTCAGGGCCGGTGCTTCGGTATTGGCGACTTGCCGTATGCCCATTACGGGTTCACCCGCTCCGTAAAGGCTACCCGGGTGAGTTTAACAAACTGCTGGAACGACCCCAGGTGGGTGGCCGCATCCGACCGCTGGAAGCCCACAAAGAGGCCCGAGATAAACTGGCGCATGAGCGGCCGGTATTCGGGAGCATTGAGGCCCAGGAGGGCCTCGACAACCCGGGACCGCAGCGGTTCCCGGAGGCCCTTGCTCACCACGACGGCGTGGGACGGCAGGGGGCCCTGCTGTTCAAGGACCCTGGTATTAGCAAGCACCTCCCGGTAGAAGCTTTCGGGCACATCTCCGGCGATGATGGTCACGTCTACCTGTCCGGCCTTAAGGGCTTCCCAGCACTGGCCGTAGCCGCCGGCAAAGAGGACCTCCCCGAAGAAAGCCTTCGGGTCAACCTCACCCCGGGCCGGCTGGGGGAGCAGGCCAAGCTCGATAAGTTTTGCCATCGGGGCAATGTAGCCGGAGCCCGAGACCGGGCTCGGGAAGCAGGCCCGCCGGCCCCGCAGGTCGGCAAGGCGGGTATGGGGGCTGTCGGGCCGGACAACCCAGTATGAGAAATAATATGGGGCCTCGACCTTTTGCTGACCGTGAATCACCTCCCGAACCTCGGCCAGAACCAGCTCCGCATCGGCCCGCTCAACAGCCAGGTGGGCCGGGAACGGACCCATGAAGGCGACGTGGGCCTGGCCGAACCTGAGGGCCTCGATGACCCCGGCCTGGGTCAGGGGCACATAGATTTCCACATCCACATCCCCAAGCCGCTGCTCGAGGTACTGTTCGAGGGGTCTGGCTTGCTCGACCATCTCGGCGGCCGACAGGGTCGGCTGAATCGCCACCACGAGCCTGGCCTTCGCCGGTGCCTGGGGCAAACACCCCCCGAGCCCGATGACGAGCAGCAGTCCGAGAACGCCGGTTAATAGCCTCAACATCATCCTGCCTCCGACTGAGGGTTTTACGTCAGGCCCGGGCGGGGACGCCGCTCGAGCAGCAGAACAGTAATTGCCCCGACGAGCAGAACCAGCTGGGCCAGGCTGGTCTCCCAGGTTGGGAAGATGCCCAGCCAGTCAACCGCCGGCAAGTAGTCCAGAACCGAAACGCCCAGAAGCCCGGCGACCTGGAGGCTGTGGATTCCGGTGCCGATGAACTTGAAGGCGAGGAAATAGATGAGCAGACTTGCAACCAGGAAAAAGGGCCGCAGGGGCAACCGCAGGCCGAGCACAAAGACCGCGGCTGAAATGCCCGCCAGCAGTCCGGCACCGAGCCCCAGACCCAGGGCCAGATTGGTCAGGCTGATGGAGGGCGCAATCCCCAGGTAGAAGATGACCGTCTCTACGCCCTCGCGGAATACGGCCAGAAACGCAATGAGTCCGAGCCCAAACAGGCTTCCGCGGGCAAGGACCCGGGAAGTCGTCCCCTGAATGTACTGCTGCCAGGCCCGCAGATTGCGCTTCGAGTGGAGCCAGTAGCTTACATAGATAAGCAGGAAGGCCGCAATAAGGGCGGTGACGCCCTCGACGACCTCGGGGTCGGTCGCGGCCGCAACCCCCGATAGGGCGAGGTTTGCGAGTAGGCCCGCCGCGATGCTGGCCACAACCCCGACTACACCCCCGCCCCAGACCCAGGCTGCCTTCTCAGAATGGCCCGATTTGCGCAGAAACGCCAGCAAGGCAGTTATGACCAGGACCGCCTCAAGCCCCTCGCGCAGAAGGATCACCGCCGCATCAAGGGGGCCATACTCGGCCTGTCGAGCGCTCAGCGGCCGGAGGGCATCCTCAATCCTGGCCAGGGCCTCCCGGGCCTGCTGCTCCGACCCCGGGCGGGACAGAGCCGAGATGGCAAGCCCCAGCTCGTTTTCGACCAGGCGATAGACCTGCGGGGACATGGCCTTCACCTGGGCTTCGACGAAAGGCCACTCGGCCTGGAATTCCCTGGCCTTAGCCAGGGCACCGGCGCTGTCGCCGGCGGCCAGCCGCTCCCGGGCGGCGCCGATGAGTTCAAGGGCCGACTCGATGCGGGCGGATGCCCGGCCGGGCTTCCCCAACCCGGCTACAGCCTTCGTCAGGTAAATATCGACACCTTCGTCAAGCTCCTCGACCGCGACCGCAAGTTGGGCTGGTGGGACACCCCGCCCGAAGGCTTCCCGGACGGCGCGAATCCGCTCTTCGATGGCCCGGTAACTTTCCGGGGAAGTCTGAGCAACAGCTGACTTAACCTGGTCCCAGACTTCCTCAAAACCCCTGAAGCGCGATTTCGCCGTCTCAACGTCGCCGGCTTCAGCGGCATCTATCGCCTGGTGAAGTCCAACCGTGGCCCCGCCAAGAAGCTTCAAGGTCTCGTCGGAGCCCGAAGCCGGCAGACGGGCCGGAACCCAAAACACCCCGGCAAGAAAGATGAGACTGATGACTAAGATAGCCGCAACCGCAACTTTCTTGACCATGCTTTGAGCTCCTAACTGGTTGTGTGAAAAGCCGATCCCCCCAGGCCGGGGAACTCGGCCCTGCTATAATCTACAGGGCCTGAGGAACCTGTTAGATTAATCTAACAGCCTGTATTTTTATAACCAAATAGTTTATTTTTGTCAAGGGGGTAGTCCCTTGGTGCGGGTCAGCGAGCGGGGGCCGTTGTCGAAAGCCAGCCCCCGGGTTGAGGAGTATCTTGAGACCATCTATATGCTTGCGGAGGAGCGGCAGCCGGTTATTGGGGCCCGGCTGGCGGAACTGCTTGGGGTCTCCCGGGCGACCGTCACGATGATGCTTCAGCGGATGGCCCGGGATGGGCTTATCGGCATCGACAGTCGCAAGCAGGTTACGCTGACCGCGAAGGGCCAGGCCCTGGCCGAGGCCTCCATGCGCCGTCATCGGCTCATCGAGCGGTTCCTGACCGATGTCCTCGGCTTTGACTGGGCCAGGTCCGACGCCGAGGCCCACAACCTTGAGCACTGCATTTCGGCTGAGGTTGAGGCCGCCCTGAACCGTTTCCTTGGCTACCCGTCAAGGTGTCCCCATGGCAACCCGATCCCGGGCAACCCGGTGCCGGCCGACCTCCACCTTGAACAGCCGCTGGATAGTTTGGCTGTTGGAGCTGGCGGCCGGGTCGCCCGGGTCGCCGAGCCGGTGGAGAACGCCCTGGCCGTCCTCCAGTACGTCCAGGAGCGGGGTCTTACGCCCGGCGTCGCCGTGAAAGTCCTCGATTATGGCCCCCGGGGTGACAGCCTGGTGGTGCTGGTCGGGGACCGGCCGGTATCCCTCGGCCGGGATATTGCCCGGTTCGTTTTTGTCGTTCCCGAGACTGCCGACGAAAGGAGTGCTACGTCGTGAAGTTCGGCCTGACCCTGCCCCATTTCCGGCAGGTCGCGTCGCCCGAAGCGATTATCGAGTTTGCCCGGCGGGCCGAGGAGCTCGGCTACGACTCCCTCTGGGCAACGGACCATGTAGTCGTCCCAGAGACGGCCGTGGCCCGCTTTGGGGAAGTCTTTTATGAGCCCCTCATCGTGCTCGGTTATGTGATACCGGTCACACGCCGGGTCACCCTGGGCACTTCGGCCCTGATCCTCCCCTACCGGAACCCTGTCGTCACCGCAAAAATGCTGGCCACTATCGACGTCCTTTCGGGCGGCCGGACGATTTTTGCAGTGGCCGCCGGCTGGGCCGAGGACGAGTTCAACGCCCTGGGGGTGTCCTTCCGCGAGCGGGGCCGGCTCTCGGATGAGTACATCCGGATCTTTAAGGCCCTCTGGACCCGGGATATACCGGAATTTGCGGGCCGCTATTTTAAAATTCGCAACGTCCGCTTTGAGCCGAAGCCCATCCAGAAGCCCCATCCGCCCCTCTGGGTCGGGGGCAACTCCGAAAAGGGCATCCGCCGGGCGGTTCGCTTTGGCGACGGCTGGCACCCGACCCGCCCCCAGATCCCCGACCTGAAGCAGTCGTTGGCCGTCCTGACCCAGTACTGCCAGCGCTACGGCCGGGACCCGAAGTCCCTGGTCATCTCGGCCCGGGAGCCCCTGAAGATCCTTGACCGCCGGGAAGAGGGTTACCGCCGGATCCCACTTATCGGCACCCCGGACGACATTATCAACGACCTCCAGCAGTTCAAAGAGCTGGGCGTCCAGCACTTTGTCCTGGACACGTTTTACAGCGTGCCCGAGCTTGACCGGGAGACCCTGGCCGATGCCTTCCGGACCATTGAGCGGTTTGCCCGGGAGATCCGGCCCGCCCTGACCGGCTGAAATCGACCGTGGAACGGAGCCGCGATTGGATTGCCCAGGCCGAGCGGGGCTATTATGACTGGGCCTGCTTTTCGGCCCAGCAGGCTTCCGAAAAAGCGGTTAAGGCCGTTTTCCAGAAGTTCGGTGCTGACGTCTGGGGCATTCGGTCGCCGACCTGCTGGCAGAACTCAGGAAGCGGGTTCCCGTACCAGAGGAGCTGATAGAAGGGGCGCTGGAGCTTGATAAAGCCTGCATTCCGGCCCGGTACCCCGATGCACACCCATCGGGGGCGGTACACCCACCGGGAAGCCCCGAGGCTCATTGGCTATGCCGAAAGTATTATCGGGTTCTGTCAAGCTCTTCTATCCGGACCTTAGCTCCGCTGATGTTATCCGTCTGCTTGTCGAACGGCTTCCGGCCCTCAACGATAAGTTGCCGCTGGACCGGGTTGTCCTTTTCGGTTCATATGCCCGGGGAAATTACACCGCCGCCAGCGACATTGACCTGCTCGTCGTCTACCGGGGGTTGCCAGCAGCTGCCGTAGCCATGAAGCTCTCCGACTGGGCCCGCAAGCAAGGGATCAGCTACCTCACCGCCTGGCGGTGGTTCAAGGCGGGCAAGTTCCCCGTTCCCGCCCGG
>JAUQQI010000016.1 GCA_030549955.1 Chloroflexota bacterium | reverse complement strand
TGTTCAGAACCTAGTATACCTGATCCCGAGGGGACCGGCCACGGGCGGATAGGTGACATAAATCGGCCGATTTATCAGTTTGACCCTTGGGTCTGAGCCAGCGGCTTACCGATTGAGGGGGGCGCCGAAAGGGACGGGTTGCCAAGCAGGGGGCTGTCGACGGTGACCGGCAACGGCCAGGCCGGCCCGTCATCACTGTGGTGGATAAAGGGGTTGGCCGGGGCGGGGTGCTGGGGGTATTTTAATTACGGCTAATGCTGATTATACGCAATTATTCCCGTAAGGAGGTCGCCGGTGGCCGCTGACCTGACCCGGCCCCTGCCCGAATTCGAGAACTTCCTTCTTCATCTGCGCGCTAACGGCTACTCGCCCCGGACGGTGTATAGCTATGAGCGCGACCTCAACCTCTTTGCCCGGTTCCTGGCCCTGGCCGGCATCCCCTTCGAGCGGGTCGACAAGCTCGCCATTACCCGCTTCAAGGCCGCCCTCGCCGACCCCGAACACGTCCGCCTCCTCGAAGACCGGCCCCAGAAGGACCGCCTGAAGGCCCGGTCGGTCAACCGGACCCTCTCTGCCCTCAGGACCTACCTGCGATTCCTGGTCGAAATCGACCGGCCGGTCCCGATTCCGCCTGATGCGGTCAAGCTCGCCCGGGCCGAGCGCCCCCACCCCCGGGTTCCTGACCTGGCCGAACTGCTCCGGGTGATTGAGGCGCCCTCGTACCTGGAGGCCGACCCGAAGGTTGCCCTCCGAAACCGGGCCATCCTCGAGGTCCTTTTTGCGACCGGTATGCGCATTTCGGAGCTGTGCAGCCTGAACCGTAACCAGCTCGGTCCCGACGGCGAGCTCTTCGTCCGGGGCAAGGGCAAAAAGGAGCGGTTTGTTTACCTCACCCCCCGGGCCCGCTATCACCTCGACCGCTACCTGGCAACCCGGACCGACCCCTTCCCGGCCCTCTTTATCCCGTATCGGGGCCGGCGGGCCGACGGCCGCGACCCCCGCATCTCCCCCAACTACGTCGAGGCCCGACTCCGCCCCTCTCTGACCCGCCTCAAAATCAACGTGCCGATTACCCCCCACACCTTCCGTCATGCCTTTGCAACCTACCTCGCCGAAGAAGGCGCGAACCCCGCCGCCATCCAGGTCCTCCTGGGCCACGAGTCTTTACAAACGACTAATCGTTATGTCAACCTGGCAGACCGGGCGGCCCGGGAGGCCCACCGCCGCTTCCACCCCCTGCCCGACCCCGACCCGTGAACGGGCCCCGGGCTCGTGGGTGCAGTTTGCGGGTGGGTTCCGGGCGCAACTAAAATTGATTACTGGGTTAAATTTCGGGGGAGAAATCGACGATGAAAGCCTACCGTACGGACGAGATCCGCAACGTCGGCCTGTTCGGGCACGGCGGGTCGGGGAAGACTTCCCTCGCCGAAGCAATCCTCTTCACCGCCGGGGTTATCAACCGCCTCGGGAAAGTCGAGGAAGGAACCACCACATCCGACTACGACCCGGACGAGGTTCGCCGCCGCATCTCCGTCAACCTTTCGATGCTGCCCTTTGACTGGCACGGCATTAAGGTTAACCTCATCGACACACCTGGCTATTTCGACTTCATCGGCGAGGCCATCAGTGCCATGCGGGTCGTCGACGGGGCGGTGGTTGTCGTCGACGCCGTGGCCGGGGTCGAGGTCGGGACCGAAATGGTCTGGAAGATGGCCGATGAGCGTAACCTTCCCAGGGTCGTCTTCGTCAACAAGATTGACCGGGAGAATGCCGACTTCTGGCGGGCCCTCGACTCGCTGACGGCAAAGTTCGGCCGCCGGTGTATCCCCGTCCAGATCCCGGTCGGCGGTCAGGCCGACTTCAGGGGCGTCGTCGACCTGGTCACCTTGCGGGCCTACGACGGCGAGAATCCGGCGGGCGGCCCGGTTCCGGCTGAGCTGAGCGCGCAGATTGAGGAGTACCGGGAGAAGCTGGTCGAGGCCGTTGTTGAGGCCGACGACGACCTCCTGAACAAGTATCTGGAAGGTGAGGAGCTTACTGGTGAAGAAATCGAGCGGGCTCTCACCACGGCGGTCCGGTCCGGGCAGGTGGTCCCGGTCCTGGTCGGAAGCGCCCTGCTCAACCGGGCCGTCGGACCCCTCGTCGACCTCATCGTGAAGGTAATGCCGTCGCCGGCAGACCCCGGACCGGTCCGGGCGCATAACCCGCTCACCGGCGAGGACGAGGCCCTTGACCCCCTCCCGACCTCGCCTTTTACCGCCCTGGTTTTCAAGACCACCGCCGACCCCTATGTAGGTCGGCTCAACTATTTCCGGGTCTATAGCGGTGTTCTCCGGTCGGACTCCCACGTCTGGAATGCGACCAAGGGCCGGGATGAGCGGATCGGTCAGGTCTTCTTCCTCCGGGGCAAGCACCAGGAGCCGACGGCCGAGGTCGTCGCCGGCGACATTGCCGCCGTTGCGAAGCTGGCCGAGACCTCAACCGGCGATACCCTCGCCACCAAGGACCGCCCCCTGGTTCTGCCGGGCATCAGATTCCCCGAGCCGTCCTTTTACGCGGCCGTTCACCCCAAGACCCAGGCCGACCTCGACAAGCTTGGCCCGGCCCTCACCCGGCTTGTCGAGGAGGACCCGACCCTCCGGATCCGGCGGGAGCCCGACACGAACGAGATCCTCCTGGGCGGGATGGGTGAATCCCATATCGACGTCGCCGTCGACAAGCTGAAGCGCAAGTTCGGGGTGGAGGTCCGCACCGAACTGCCGAAGGTCCCGTACAAGGAGACCATCACCCGCCCGGTCAAGGCCGAGCACAAGCACAAGAAGCAAACGGGTGGTCGGGGCCAGTACGGCCACGTCTTTCTGGAGCTCGAGCCGCTGCCGCGGGGTTCCGGGTTCGAGTTCCAGGAGCGGATCTTCGGCGGGGCGGTGCCGAAAGAGTACATCCCCGCCGTGGAGAAAGGTGTCCGGGCCGCCCTCCAGGAGGGTGTCCTGGCCCGGTTCCCGGTCGTGGACGTACGGGTAACCCTTTATGATGGGTCCTACCACCCGGTTGACTCTTCCGACATCTCGTTCCAGATTGCCGGCCGGGAAGCCTTCAAGAAAGGGATGGCCCAGGCAAGCCCGGTCCTCCTTGAGCCCATCATGCGGGTCCGGGTTACTGTCCCGGACGAATACACCGGCGACGTCATGGGTGACCTGAACACCCGGCGGGGTCGGGTCCTTGGAATGGCGTCGGCTGACGGCAGGACCACGATTGAGGCCCTGGTCCCGTACGCCGAGATGCGGCGCTACGCGACCGAACTGCGGTCCATGACCCAGGCCCGGGGCAGCTTCGAAATGGAGTTCAGCCACTACGAGGAGGTCCCGCCGCATCTGGCCCAGCAGATCATCGCCGAGGCTGCCAAGGCCCGGGTAGAACGCGAAGCCGAAGACTAGGTAGATAGTTAGGCCGGCGGGCACCGTTAAGCGCCCGCCGGCCTAACCCTTTTCTGACCTGCCTACGGCCGGTAAGCCAGCTCGCCGTGCTGGCTCACATCAAGTCCGACCTCTTCCTCCTGCTCCTCAACCCGGATGCCGACCGCGACATCGAGGACCTTGAGAATGGCCCAGGTCATCGCGGCGGCATAGGCGAAAGTCGAGCCGGCCGCAATCGCCTGATGGACGAGCTGGGCCGGGTTGCCGTAGAGCAGGCCGTTGGCCCCGGCCGCGTTAACGGCCGTTGTGGCAAAGAGTCCGGTGGCCAGGGCGCCCCACAGGCCGCCGATGCCGTGGACCCCGAACACGTCCAGGGCGTCGTCCACCCGGAACCGGCTCTTGGTCAGGTAAACGGCCCAGTAGCAGACAAACCCCGCAACAAGCCCGATGATGATGGCAGCCCCCGGCTCGACGTAGCCGCTGGCAGGGGTTATGGCCACCAGACCCGCAATCGCCCCGGCGCAAAGTCCGGCAAGACTTGGCCGGCCCTGGTGCAGCCAGCCGGTGAACATCCAGGTCAGGGCCGCCATCCAGCCGGCGGTATTGGTGACAACGAACGCCGAGGCCGCCAGCGGGCCGGCTCCCAGGGCGCTGCCGGCATTAAACCCGAACCAGCCGAACCAGAGCAGGGCCGCCCCGAGGGCCGTCAGGGTCAGGTTGTGGCCTTCAAGGGGCTTCTCGCCGAAGCCCAGGCGGGGGCCGAGAACCAGGGCCGCGACCAGACCCGACACCCCCGACGAGATGTGGACCACGGTCCCGCCGGCAAAGTCGAGGGCGCCCAGCGACCGCAGCCAGCCCCCAACGCCCCAGACCCAGTGGGCAATCGGGTCGTAGACCAGGGTCGCCCAGAGGATGCTGAAAAGGACAAAGGCCTTAAACCGCTTGCGCTCGGCGAAGGCCCCGGTTATCAGGGCCGGGGTGATGATGGCGAACATCAACTGAAAGACCATGAAGGCAAGGTGGGGAATAGTCGGGGCATAGTCCGGGTTCGGCTCGCTACCAACACCTCGCAGGCCCACCCAGTCCAGGCCCCCGATTATGCCCAGGTGGTCCGGCCCGAACGCCAGACTGTAACCGATGACGACCCACTGCACGCTGACCAGGGCCAGGATGAAGAAGCTGTGCATAAGGGTGGAGACGACATTGCGGTCCCGGACCAGCCCCCCGTAAAAAAGGGCCAGCCCCGGCGTCATAATCATGACCAGGGCAGCTGAGGCCAGGACCCAGGCCGTGTCACCCGCATTTATCTCCGTCATCCGTCAACCTCCTTACGAAAAGTTCTGCCTCCATTACGCCGGCGCCAGGAGCTTTCCACGGAGATTTTGCGGGCTAACTGTTCTACACACCATGTACAACCGCGCTGAATTTTGGGAATACGTTTTATGCATTATTTCTAATAGAAATTGCACAACAAACATTACCCCCGTTTGTTCAAACTATCCAAATTCAGCTGTCCCGTCGACCCGTTGCGCAAGCCATACCATGATGCAGTCGGCGGTGGCGACGTTGGTAGCCAGGGGAATGTCGTGGACGTTGCAAAGCCGGAGCAGGGCCTCGATATCCGGCTCGTGGGGGTGCTTATTCATCGGGTCGACCAGGAATATCACGGCATCCACTTCCCCTTCGACGACCCGAGCCCCGACCTGGATATCGCCGCCGTCGGGGCCGGCCCGGAGGGCCTCAACTTCGAGGCCGACTTTTTCCCTCAGCAGTCGGGCCGTGCCGGCGGTCGCGACCAGCCGGCACTGGGCCAGCAAGTCCCGGTTGAAGGTAGCCCAGGCAACCAGGTCGGCCTTCTTCCCGTCGTGGGCGATGAGGGTCACGGTGACCACAGTCTCCGGCTTCCCGTTCAAGCTGGCTTCAAGGGGCTACAAAAGAACCTTTAAATCCGGTTAAAGGCTTCCTTTCGGTAGCCGGCTCATCGTCCCACAGAGTCCGGCAAACGGCGATGATTTGCCTGAGTACGCCCCGAACCTGCTCCCGGGCTGTCTGGTCCGGAGCCTTCCAGAGGGCGACCCCCAGCTCGATGAAGGCTTCCCGGTAACGACCGGTCGCAAGAAAGTATCTGGCCCGCTGGGTCCGCACCACGAAGTCGGCCGGGTCAAGCCGGACCGCCTGCTCGAGGGCGCGCCGGGCGGCCCGTTCCCGACCCTGGGCCAGCAGGGCTGCCCCGGCGAATCAGCCCCTGCAGGAGCCTTTCGGCCTCGGCCGGCTGGCCGATAAACAGGTGGGCCAGGGCCTGTCCGAGCAGGTCGGTGGGATGCTCGGTGATCTGGCTTCGGGTCATGGCCACCTCCAGGCAGAACGCTGTTTCAATTCCAGACACAATCTAGGCTGCGGACCGGCCCGGGTACACGTTCAAAATGCACAAACTTTATCCCGAGGTGTTGTGAACCTTCGGCGGGGGAAGATGGTTGCCGGCGGCTCCATCAGGCGCACGGCGAATCCCCGCCCCTGTTTAAAATCAACTGCGGGTAATGGCGACTCGATTCGAGGTCCTTGTCGCAGGGCCGGGGCCAGCCCGGGTCGGCCGGCTTTCGACTCCCCACGGCGAAGTGGAAACGCCGGCTCTAGTTATCGTGGCTACCCAGGCGACCGTCAAAGGGCTGACCCCCGAAGAAGTTCGGGCTATCGGTATCCAGGTCGTCCTTGCCAACACTTATCACCTGTACCTCCGGCCCGGTCCCGACCTGGTCGCCCGACTGGGCGGCCTTCACCGGTTCATGGGCTGGGACGGACCGCTGATGACCGACAGCGGCGGGTTTCAGGTTTTCAGCCTCGGTTCTGCCCTTGAGCACGGCGTTGGGAAGGTCGCCCGGATCTTTCCGGGACTGGACCTGGACGTTCCCAGGCGGGCCGTCAAGCCGCGGCTGGTCACCATTGACGACGACGGGGTGACATTCATTTCCCACCTGGACGGCTCCCGCCACCGGTTCACCCCGGAGAAATCCATTGAGACTCAAGAAAAGCTTGGGGCTGACATTATCCTCGCCTTCGACGAGTGCACCTCCCCCCTCCACGACTACGAGTACACCCGGCAGGCCCTCGAACGGACCCACCGATGGGCTCTGCGCTGCCTGGCCGCCCGAACCCGGTCCGACCAGGCCCTCTTCGGCATCGTTCAGGGTGGGGCCTATCGGGACCTGCGGGAGGCCAGCGCCCGATTCATCGGCAGCCTGCCTTTTGAAGGCTACGCCATCGGCGGCTCCCTCGGCAGGTCCAAAGACGATATGCATCGCATTATCGAGTGGGTTGTTCCCCTCCTGCCTGAGGACCGGCCCCGGCACCTGCTTGGGATCGGCGAGCCCGAGGACCTGCTGGCGGGCATTGCCCGGGGGATCGACCTCTTTGACTGCGTCGCCCCGACCCGCCTTGGCCGCCACGGGGCGGCTTACACCGCCCGCGGCCGGTTGAACCTGCGCAGCGCCGCCTTGAAGGACGACCCGGCGCCCATCGAGGCCGACTGCGACTGCTACACCTGCCGCCGGTTCAGCCGGGCCTACCTGCGACACCTTTTCAACGCCGGGGAGATGCTCGGGCCCCGCCTGGCGACGATTCACAACATCCGGTTTCTCCAGAGGCTCATTGAGGGCGCCCGGGCCGCCATTCGGGCGGGCGCCCTCAATGAGTACGCGGCGGACTTTCTGGCTAGTTACCGGACCGGAGCAACGGAGCTTCCCGGGTAGGCCCCCCGGCCGGGGCTGCGGGCCCGCCCCCGAGGATGAGGCGGGTATAGATGCCCTCGTAATCGTCGGCCATCCGCTGGACGCTGAACCGCTCGGCCACGTACCGGCGACAGCCGGCCCGGTCAATCTTTTCGACCAGCCTCACGGCCGCCGTAAGCTCGTCCAGTGTCTCCCCAACGTACCCGGTTACCCCGTCCCGCATCAGCTCGGGGACCGACCCCCGCCGGCGGGCGATGACCGGACAGCCGCAGGCCAGGGCCTCGATGGGGGCCAAGCCGAAGGGCTCCGGCCAATCGATGGGGAAGAGAAACGCATAGGCCCGCCCCAGAAGCTCGACCTTCTCCTCCTGGTTCACTTCCCCCACAAACTGGATGAGCGGGTGGTCGAGCTCCGGCCGGATGTATTTTTCGTAATATTCGACGTCCGGCGGGTGCTTCCTGTTGAGCTTGGCGGCAATAACCAGCCGCCGGCCCGACCGCTTTGCGATTTCGATGGCCCAGTGCAGACCCTTCTCCGGCGAGATCCGGCCGACAAATATGAGGAAATCCTCGGGGTCGGGGCCGTAGGGGTACTCGCCCAGGTCGAGGCCGTGGTAAACGGTGGCGACCCAGTTCACGAAGGGTAACGGGGACCGCTGGGAATTGGAGATCGAAACAAAGGCCTGGTCGCGGTATCGCCGGTAGATGGCCGGAAGGTCCCGAATGTCGAGCCGGCCGTGGAGGGTGTGGACGACCGGGGTCTTGACGAGCCGGGCAAAAGGGAAGGCAAAGTAGTCGACATGCGAATGGATTATGTCAAATTGGTCGGCCTGTTCAAAGACCATGCCGAGTTCCCGGACGACCCAGACCCACGGGTCCTCGGTCTCGGGGTCGTGCCAGAGGGCCCGCGGGGTGACCGGGACGAGTCTGGCGGCGGTCACCGAATCCCCGCTCGCAAAAAGCGTGACCTGGTGGCCGCGCCGCACAAGTTCTTCGGTGAGCCAGTGGACGACCCTCTCGGTTCCGCCGTAGGCGGTTGGCGGCACAGATTCCCAGAGGGGGGCTACCTGAGCGATCCGCACGGTCACACACCTCCCACCGTAAGAGGATTCGGGCGAATGGCTGGCTGCCGGGTGACCGCACGGCCACCCCTGATTAATAGTATAATTAACAAACGGGATTTGGGGGAAGTTTCGTCAGCGCTCCTGGAGCGGGGTAATGGAAGAAGCCGGCTATTTTATCAGGCTTGCGGAGCCCGGTGATGTTGAACTCTTGAAGAGGGCGGTCAGGACGACCTTGGCCAGCCCTGAGGGCAAGGGCAGCAAGAAAAAGTTCGAGGATGCGGTCGCCCGGAACGAGCTTCTCATCCTCGAACGCCGCGACCCGCGCCTGCCGGAGCCGAGAATCGAGGCCTTCATTGAGTGGTACACCCGGGTCGATGGGTCGGTGACGATTCGGGATGCCGGGGCTATCGGAGACGAGTTCAAGCCGGGGGCCATCAAGCGGCTTGTCCGGGAGCTCATCCACCTGACCCGCCCCACCAGCGTGACCGTCAAGGTCCGGGCCGACCAGACCCAGTGGCGGGAGGTCTTTGAGGACCTGGCGGGCTTCGAATTCACGGGTCAGGAGTACAGTCGGCCCCACTGGCGGCTCATTTACGTGTGGACCCCCGAGGCCGAGCGCCGGGTGACCCGCCGGGCTCAGCCCCGCCCCGCTGCCGGACGGGAACGCCGCCGGCCGCGCTGACTCCCCTGAGCTTCCTTCAGCCCGGTGCTGCGCCTGTGGCCGGCCGGGTACGTCGCTTTGTCGGGCCTGCCGGGCCGCTATCGAACTCTGGCAGCCGGTCTGTCCGGCCTGTGAATGCCCGTCCCCGACCGGGGCGACCCATCCGGCCTGCCTGCGCCAGTCGCCCCCGGCCGGGCAGGTCGTGGCCGGCGTCTATTCCGGGCCCCTGGTCGCCGCGGTCCGGGCGTTCAAGTACCAAAAACGGCGGAGTCTTGCCCGGCCTCTGGCCCGGCTCCTGGCCGAAGGGCCTTTGCGGGGGCTTCCCACGCCCGACGTTGTCGTGCCCATTCCCCTTCACCGGTACCGTGAGCGCAGCCGCGGCTATAACCAGTCGGCCCTGCTTGCGGCCGAGCTCGCGGCTCTCCTGAAGGTCAGGCACATCCCTGGCGGCCTGGTTCGAATCTGGCCGACGGCGCCTCAGGTCGGACTTGACGCCCCCGCCCGTCGGGCCAATGTCCGGGACGCCTTCCGGTGCCCCGACCCGGCGGCGGTCGGGGGCCTGACCGTCTGGCTTGTGGACGACGTGATAACGACCGGGGCCACCGTCACCGAGGCGGCCCGGGTTCTCCGTCGGGCGGGTCTGGGCAGTGGCCGTCGCCCACGACTGACGTACGTTCGTACCGGTAAGGGTCCTCTTCCCCGGTTAAAATGAGAGGGAGAAAGGGTCGCGAACGTCGACCTGGAGAGCCCGTTGGTGGGCGGAGCGGAGCAGAGTCTTGCTGGCCGGTCGACTCGTCGGTCTGGTCCTGTTGCCCGGTGTCGTGGTCGTTGCTGCCGTAGTCCTCCTGGTATCTCAGCCTACGGCCGGCGATTCCCTTCCCGGTGATGGGCCCTGGGTCCTCATTGCCGTCGACCGTCAGACGGGGGCGGATGCCATCTCGGTTATCTACCTGCCGAACCGGACCATATCCGCAACGGTTCGGCTCGACTGCGGCGGTGACTGCAAGCCCTTCGGCCTTGCCCTGAGCCCGACGGGCAACCGTCTGTACGTAAGCAACTCCCAGGCTGACTCGGTGTCGGTCATCGACCTGGCAACCCTCCAGGTTACGGCCACCTGGTCGCTCACGAGCCCGGGCGACAGCCAGGTCCGGACGCCCCGAGAGCTGGCGGTTTCACCGGATGGCAGCCGGCTCTACGTTTCGAACCAGGGCGCCGGAACCGTAAGCGTCCTCGACACGGCCACGGGTCAGGTCGTTGCCGAAACTCCGGTGGGGCTTTCGCCGCGAGGCATTGACTTTCTGCCCGACGGCCGGGTGGTCGTGGTGACCCAGGGTAACGGCGCCACGCCAGGTGGCGTTTCAGTGCTCAGTCCGGTAACTCACGGGGTCGTGCTGAGCCGGTCGGTCCCGTCCGGGCAGCCCATTGCTGTCAAGGTCGTGGGCGACCGGATAAACAGCATCTTTGTCCTTGAGCAGCCTGCCGGCGGGTCAGGAGAGAATCAGGTCGACCAGTTTGACTTTGACCTGCAGTCAGACCCGAAGCTGAGCCCATTTCCCGTCGGCAACGGGCCGGTCGCGCTGGTTTACGACAGCCGGACCCTGCGCCTATATGTTGCCTGCGGAGCCAGTCAGGATATCTGGATGCTCGACCTTGCAACGCGCACCTCAACCCCCCTTGGCGCGAGATTCCAGCCGAATCCGCCGACGCCCTTTAGCGGTTTGGCCTTTTATCCCGGCCCGAATTATGACGAAGCCCAGCTTGTCGTCATTGGTGGGGGCGGGGGTTCCGGTGGGGGCCAGGTCGCCCTGGCCGGTTTTGTGGCCGTTTCAGCACCCGGCGCTGCCAGCAGCATCGAGGCCGACCCGGGTCAAAGCAGCCTGCCGTGGGGAGTTGTCGTATACACGAAGCCGACCCCGGTTCCGTCTCCAAGTCCGACTCCCGTCCCGCCCGCCGGGACTTGCGCTGACCCGAGCCGGCGGTGCCTGTTCCTCCCGGTCCTCGCCCGCTGAGGCCGGCAGCTAGCTCCGGCCGCCGCCCCGGTCGGCCCGGTCCACGTACCAGGAGCCGTCGGCCCACCGGATGATGATCCGGCCCTCGAAAGGCCGGCGGGCCGTCGGGTCCTGGTGGTCGCCGTCGGCCAGCATCCCCCGGACCCCGAACTCGACCCGGTCCGGCGTCCGGCTCACCTCCCGGATCTCCAGCCAGACCAGGCCGAAGCCGGGCACCCCGTAACCCGGGCTGAGGTCGACGGAGCGGAAGCCGGGCCGCGAAAGCCGGAACACCGCCTCGGGATTGCCGTCCACCAGGGCGTGAATATATGCCCGGGCAATTCCCTCAGGAGTCTGGAGAGGGGCCGGACGGGGTGGCCCGGCCGGGGCCACCAGCCCAACCCGCTGGGGGGCCGGGGTGAAGGTACTGAACGCCGCCGACTCATCGGGCGGCGGGCGCAAAACGGTAAAGCCCAGGACCAGTACGGCCACCACCGCGACGGCCAGCGGCCCGTACTGGCCAAGGGCCTGCGACACCGCCTTAAAACCGGTCACCGAGCCTCTGCACCTTCCCTGTCCGGCCAGGGCCGGAATGGGGGAACCGTCTGACGTCTAACGGATCATAGCATAGCCGGTCAACTCCACATAGCCGCGGCCCGAAATCGGTGTTTCCTGCCGCTGGCCGACAACTCCAACCTTGCCCTCCCAGTAGGCCACCCCAAACGCCCGGCTCACAAACTCCTGGCCCGACATTGCCGGCGTAAGCGTGAGGTCGAGGCCGTACCCCGGCAGCTGTACCCGCCACCCGGCCGGATACCTGGCCCCCGTCAGCGGACTCGACCAGGTGCCCAGGGCCGACACCCGAAAGTCCATCGGACCCAGTGGGGTCCCTACGCCGAACCCGTCAACGTAGGTTCCGTGGATGATGGACGGCGGACCTGGGGCGAGCCGGACCAGGTAAAGCATAATTTCGGTGTTGTCATCGAGCTGAATCGACAACCAGTCCCACCCGCCCCCGAGGAGGGCCGTAAAGCGGCCCCACTGCCGGTCGTACCAGGCGAGGGCTGTGACCGGAAACTCCTGGTCCCCCACCCGGAGCCTCCCGTCCCCCCGGAGGCGGGTCCGGGAGTAGTAATAGCTGTCGCCCGCCGGGCCGTAAGAAACCAGCCCGGTATCCCCGTGGAGAACCGCCTGTTTTGCGTCCGAAAGCCGGAGGTCGAGCCGGGCCAGCTGATTTCCGGCGACCAGGCGGTAGGACCGGTTCTCACCCTGAAGCTGCCAGTCGCCGAGCTGCAGGTCGATGACGCCGGGCTGGGGATCTCGGGCTGGAAGCCCGAATCGTTCGTCGGTTACGAAAACTCCCTGGTTCGGGAGGGAGACCGCAAAGTGGGCGAAATGGGCCGCAATTCCGGTCGGCCCAATAACCTGAAAGAATGTCAGCTCGAACCCGAACTCCCGACCGTCCGGGGCGGTCAGGTGGCCGGTGAAGTACCACCACTCGACCGGGTCCCGGTGGGGGGCCTCGTCAGCCGGCAGACTGACCTTTGGCTCCGGCTCCGGTCGCTGGGCGGAGGCGGGCACGCCGCTGCGGGGAAGAACCTGCCAGGTCTGGCCATCGCCCCGACTGACGATGACTCCCCGCTCGAACCCCTGAGTCAGGCCATCGGCAGTCAGGAACCGCCGGCTGACGGGCCTACCCAGAGCCGACTCGCCCCCGCTGGCCCGGTAGGCCAGCCAGAACGGGTACCCGTCCCAGTCAGCAACAAAGTACCCCAGGTCAGGCCCGGCCGTCGTAAAAAAGCGGCCGTTGGGAATATCCTTATCCGCAACGGCCGGGCTTACGCCGACCAGGACAAGCAGGATAAAGCCGAGGGCACGGCCCACCCACCGGAAGGCCATCAGCTCAGGACCCTGCCGCCGCAAACATTAATCGTCTGGCCGGTGATGTAGCTTGCTCGGTCGGATACCAGGAAGACCACCAGGTTGGCCACGTCCTCGACGGTTCCGGTCCGGCGAAGGGGAATCTGGCTTATCAGGCGCTGGCGGGCTTCTTCGAGGCTTACACCCCAGACCTGGGCCTCGTAGGCGCCCCAGTCTGACATCCGTTCGGTCTCGATCAGACCGGGGCAGACGGCATTGACATTGATGCCGAAGGGGGCGAGCTCCATGGCCAGAACCTGGGTGAAGCCCTGGAGGCCGAACTTTGAGGTCGAGTAAGCGCCCATGCGGGGGTTCCCCCGCCGGCCGGCAATGGACGATATGTTGACAATCTTGCCGCCCTGGCCCTGCCCGACCATAACGGGCGCAAC